>NZ_JBIUCP010000005.1:0-123550 GCF_044538765.1 Acinetobacter sp. ABJ-A23_2 | reverse complement strand
TTTTATAAATATCTAAACCACCTTCACGCTATATAGTTTTATGCTTTATACTTTACTTAAATCATAGTAAGACATTTTTTGGATTAGTCTTATGGAATTACGCCATCTTCGATATTTCATCACTGTTGCTGAAGAATTAAATTTTAGTAAGGCCGCTCTCAAACTCTATACTGCTCAACCCTCTCTTAGTCAACAAATTAAAGATTTAGAAGAAGATGTCGGGGTACGACTTTTAAACCGCACAAAACGTAAGGTCGAGTTAACAGAAGAAGGTGAAGTATTTTTAGAGCATGCTCGTTTAACGCTTGCTCAAGCAGATAAAGCAGTAGCAATGGCACGCCAAGTCTCAAAGGCGAAACAGCAATTATTACGTATTGGTTTCGTCCCCATTGCAGAAATGAAAATTTTCCCATACGTACTTCCAAATCTACGCTTACAACATCCTGACCTTACCATCGAGTTATCAAGTTTAAACAATACAGAGCAACTCAAAGCCCTAAAAAGAGGTGAACTTGATATCACGTTTACCCGTGAAAATATTGAAACTGATGAAATACAAAGCCAATTTGTTTTAACAGAACCTTTAATTTTTTTATTACCAAGAAATCATCCACTCGCCAAATACGAACGTATTCCAGTAAAAGCACTGCATGGTATTGATTTTATTATTCCTGCTGCTGAACAATCTAACACTCTACACAATACGATTTTGGAATTTACGAAAACCAATGGTATTGACCTGAATATAGTACAAAAGGCCGATAGTATTTTACTCAATATTAATTCTATTGGTTCAGGTCTAGGTTGTACGATTTTACCAGCTTATGTCGCACCACTAGGTGTTTCTAACACTGTAGTTCGTCCTTTAGATGTTGAATTACCATCTTTAGATTTATTTGTTAGCTATCGTAAAAATACAGAGTCTGTAGGTGTTAAAAAGTTTATTGATCAACTCAATAAAGTATTCCATCTCGACAAAAATCTAGATTAAGCACTATCGAGTAAATATATCTTTATTATTAAATAATAAATGGTCTAAAGAATCTAAATTAAAGTATGAAGTAAATTAAATTGAAATTTATTTGATACTTTTTATCGATTAATTAATTTGCAATAAGTTTTCTTATATTTTAGATTATCAATAAATATTAAAATAAAAAAGATAATCTAAGGTATAAAGCATATATAAAACTTAATGTTAAATTAACCAAACAGTAAAAAATAATATATTTACTATAAGCGTAAGGAGCGTTGATTAAATGGTAGGACTATTACAGCACTTAGGACGTAGTATACAAAACCGCCCTCACTTCTTTATTGCTTTATTCGTTGGTTTTATTGCCGCGGGCTTACTGACATGGTTCACTTCATGGAAATGGTCTACCATTTTATTGGCAAGTTGGAATGGTGCCATCAGTTTGTATTTACTCCATGTTTGGAAACTGATGAAAAGTGCCGATCATTCACAAATGCAACAGCAAGCTAAAAAACAAGACGAAAGTAAATGGGTCATTATGCTTATTGTTTTACTTGCAATTTCTATGTGTCTGGTTGCTATTTTAGTACAGCTATCTCAACTGCCCTCTGACCATTATGCAAAATTAGGACATGTCGCTTTAGCTTTGCTCACCATTGTTTCAGCATGGCTTTTTATGCATACCGTTTTTGCTCTACATTATGCTCACGATTTTTATATGGCTTTGTCCAGAAATGAAGAAAATGGTGGACTAGAGTTTCCGGGAACCAAAAATCCAACGTATCCCGACTTTTTGTATTTTAGTTATATTATTGGTACCTCAGCTCAAACAGCAGATGTATCGGTCACCACCAGACATATGCGTTTGCTCAACTTATTTCATATCGTACTCGCATTTGGCTTTAACACGACCATTTTGGCGATTTGTATTAACGTGGCTGCGGGCTTTCTTACAAATTAAAGTCATTTGAAATTAAAAAGTCACCCATTTGGGTGACTTTCAGCAACATAGCTTTACGCCAAATCGCCCATACTGCTTTGCTTTAAGCCTTCACGCTGCTTGATCGTTTCAACATAACGGGTAATGGCAGGATGTGATTCAATCGTATTCATTTTTAATTGCCATAGCAGCATCGCCCCGACACTTACATCTGCTGCGGTGAACTGTTCACCACATAAATATGGATTTGCTTCACTTAATCCTTGAACCAAAGCTTGGTAAGCATCGTTGTAATCACCATAACCAACAAACATTTTTTGCTCAGGAGATACTTGTATTCCTAAAGCTTTATCGACACCAGCTGCTTCCCAAGGGCCTGCCATCATAAATAACCAGCGATAGTACAAACCACGCTTTGGATCATTCAAGGCTGGTGCTAAACCTTTGTCACTAAACTTGTCCGCTAGATATGCACAAATTGCCCCTAACTCATAAATAACGACATCGCCATCTACCAATACAGGTACTTTTCCAAAAGGATTAAGTTTTAAATATTCTGGTGATTTCATCTCAGTTCGGTATGCGACCTCAATACGCTCACATTCAACACCAAGCTCGACTAAAAGCCAGTCGATAACGACACCACGCGATTCTTTGTTAGTATAAAGTTTAAGGCTCATTTTTATGGCTCCTTGTTTATCGTGGTTCTAGTCTACAAGTATCTTTTGTCAGTTTTTGTCAGTAGTCCTTTGCGATTCTTGTGCCCACCACTGCTGGAACAGTTGCTGTTTAAATGATGGATATAACTCTTGGGTTAAACTCAAGTGTTGAATACGATCCATTCTAAAATGCCGAAAGTCTTGTCTTAGTTCACACCATGCAGCTAACACAATTTTGTCATTAAAATATCCCAAGGCAAAAGGCCACAAAGTTCGAACGCTACTTCGCTGTTGTTCATCATGATAATGCATCGAAATTTTGACTTGCTGCCGAATGGCTAAACGTATCTGTTCGACTTGTTTTTCATCTACAGGCAGCCATGTGTTAAATGCTCTTAAAGTCGTCTGCTGTAATAAATATTGACGATGCTCAGGCAAAACAGAATTTAATTTAGCTAGGATTGAGGTAGATGCCGATTGTAAAGATTGATCAGGCACACTCTTCAACCAATACAACGCCAAAAAAATAGCTTCAACTTCATTTTCATTGAGCGTCATTGGTGGCAATACAATATCTTCTTTAAGCTGAAACCCTAAACCTGCTGATGCATCGATTCTCACACCTTGTGCACGTAGACTATCAATATCACGGTAAATACTACGAACACTAATTCCCATACGTTCAGCCAAGACTTGGGCAGTAACTGGATAACGGAATTCACGGAGTTGTTGTAAAAGATTTAACAAACGAATAGAACGGCTCATTTTTCTCGTCTTATTGTTATTGGACATACAATAAGAGGGAATAAATTCCCCCTTCTTATATCATTCTAAATTACGCTACATCTGCTTTAGATAACTTTGCGTACTCTCTTAAAAAGGTATGCAGCTCAGGTACATCTTTAGCAATCGTTAAAGGCTGGAACTGTTGTAGAACTTCAATTGAATGCACACCATAGCCAACACCAATACGAGGCATACCTAAACGCTGTGCCATCTCAAGGTCATAGCTACTATCGCCAATCATGACCGCACGCTCGACACTTACTCCAGTTACAGTCAATATTTCTTGCAACATAAGTGGATCTGGTTTTGAACGAGTTTCATTGGCTGCGCGAGTCACATCAAACAGGTGAGTACTCTGTGTTTTTGCAATCACACGGTCTAAGCCACGGCGGTTTTTACCTGTCGCTACAGCAAGTTTTAAACCTTGGGCTTTTAAATCATGGAGTAGTTCAGAAATACCATCAAACCATGCATCACTTGTGGAGTTTGCAATATAGTGATCGCCATAGGCTTTTAGAATCGATTCATGCAGCTCTGGCGCTTCCGGAAATAAAGTTTGCATCACTTCCGGTAAACCTAAACCGATAATACTTTTTGCAGCTTCATCAGTCAGAGTTAACTCATGCTGCTCTGCCGCATGCTGTAAACTTGCAACAATCTGACCAACAGAATTATATAAAGTACCATCCCAGTCAAAAATCACTAATTCGGTTTTCAGACTCATTTTGCTACTCTCAAAGCCTCTAATAACTGGGTCATGTCTTCTGGTAACGGTGCTTCAATCGTTGGATAACCCGGAATATCTAAACGCATGGCATGTAAACACAAACGGCGTGCTTCAGGACCTGCATAAGCAGTGTTGTGTCCATATTTATCATCACCCACCAACGGATGTCCAATACTTAAACCATGTACACGAATTTGATGAGTACGGCCTGATAGAGGTGAAGCATGTACCAACGTGGCATTTTTAAAGCGTTCTGCAACCACCCATTCAGTTTTACTTGGCTTACCTTCTTTAGATACACGTACACGACGCTCGCCATTTGGTAACTCGTAACGGAATAAAGGCGCATCAATGAGTTGTTTATCAAGGCTCACCTGACCTTTTACAATGGCTGCATAGGTCTTACGAATTTTGTGTTCACGCAACATATCTTGTAGCAACTTTAAAGTGCTACGCTTTTTACTAATCATGACCAGACCAGATGTGTCACGGTCAATACGGTGAATCAATTCTAAATATTTTTTACCAGTCGCCGCACGCAGTGCCTCAATCAAACCATATGCCACACCACTACCACCATGTACGGCAATACCTGATGGTTTATTTACAACTAATAGTCCTTCATCTTCGTAAACTACACGGCTTAATAAACTTTGTGCCACACCATCGCTTACAGGAACAGCCGTTTCATCTTTTTGTTCATAGCGAATAGGCGCAACGCGAATCTGGTCCCCAATTGCAAGTTTGGTCTCGGCTTTAATACGTTTTTTATTTACGCGAACCTGACCTTCACGAATCAAACGATAAATTCGACTCTTTGGTACACCCTTCAAACGTGAAAACAGGAAATTATCGATTCGTTGTCCTGCTTGATGCTCATCCACCTCAAACCAAGTGACACTTTGCCATTGCTGTGTAGAATTCATACTAATATTTAAACCTGAAATTTTACGAAATTTGATTAATAAATGACCGATTAGCTTAGTTTTTTCACAAGAAATCTAAGCTTAGCCCATAGGCAGATGCTGCAAGGTTTGATATAGTCAGCGCACGGATACCACCGTAAGTGAACATCTAAAGGGAAATTTCCCTGATTGAAACCTCAATCAAAATGATGCTTTCATCACCAGCTCGGACAGGTCCTAAAGAATTATGCCGACGCCGAAGGCTTATTATATCGGCAAAATGACAAACTGTTGCGTTTAATTCAGTTTGTTCAAAAAAATATGTTACCAACTCTAGTTGGTTATGGAACGTAAACTGATACACATCAGACAAATCGATCCTTAATGTTGCCTTCAGGCTAAAGCGTTGATGCATTGGAACTGCCGAAAGCACCGATACGATGAGCATTCCGTATCAAACTTCCAATAAAGAAGTCACTTCGCGCCCAATGACAGTGAAAGTCATTAACCAATGCACCGCTCACCCGCCAGTGAAGCAAAAGGGAATTCCGATTTAAAGGTTGAAGCAGTATTGCCTACATCACAGACGAGAATCGAAGCTAAGGCTAAATGTAGCCGGTAACAGATGACTCAGACCACAAGTATTTTGAGATCTGGGAAATGATCCGTCATGTTCGATGTTCGTTCAGAACCTTTAAGTTTGTTAGGTTTGTTTGTGTGAGTCACTATTAGGTGTCACACCCATGAAACGTATGTTGATTAATGCAACTCATGCCGAAGAAGTTCGCGTTGCACTTATCACTGGTAATCGTCTTTACGATTTTGATTTAGAGAATCGTACCCGAGAACAGAAAAAATCCAATATCTATAAAGGCCATGTCACCCGCGTAGAACCTTCATTAGAAGCTGTTTTTGTTGAATACGGCGCAGGTCGTCAAGGCTTCTTATCTATGCGTGAAATTGCGAATAGCTATTTTCAGGCAGACCCACGTCAAACTTCAAACATTCGTGAACTTATTACTGAAGGCACAGAGCTTTTAGTTCAGGTTGAAAAAGAAGAACGTGGTAATAAAGGTGCAGCCCTTTCTACTTTTATTTCTCTTGCAGGCCGTTATTTGGTTCTTATGCCAAACAACCCGAAAGGTGGTGGTATTAGCCGTCAAATTTCAGGTTCAGTGCGTGAAGAGTTAAAAGAAATCTTGGCATCGTTAAATGTACCTCGTGGTATGAGCGTTATTGTACGTACCGCTGGTATTGGCCGTACTCAAGAAGAATTACAGCTCGATTTACAACACTTGCTTGACCTTTGGGCACAAATTCAAAGTACAGCAAGTTCAGGCCCTTCTCCGATGCTTGTTCATCAGGAAGCTGGCGTTGTAACACGTGCGATTCGTGATTACTTACGTGATGACGTTGCTGAAATCTTAATTGATAGCGAACAAGCTTATAACGAAGCGTATAACTTTGTTAAAGCAGTCATGCCACGTCAATTAGATAAATTAAAAACTTATACTTTGAACGAGCCATTGTTCGCTCATTTTGGTATTGAAAGCCAAATTCAAACTGCTTACGAGCGTGAAGTAAAACTTCCTTCTGGTGGTTCAATCGTGATTGACCAGACTGAAGCTTTAGTTTCAATCGATATTAACTCTGCGAAATCAACTCGCGGACATGACGTTGAAGAAACTGCACTGAACACAAACCTTGAAGCAGCTGAAGAAATTGCTCGTCAACTTCGTCTTCGTGATATTGGCGGTTTAGTTGTAATCGACTTCATCGATATGACTAAAGAACGCAACCAACGTATGGTTGAAGCAAAACTTCGTGAAGCAACCCAAAGCGATCGTGCCCGCATCCAGTTCGGTCAGTTGTCTCGTTTTGGCTTAATGGAAATGAGCCGTCAACGCTTACGTCCATCGCTTGAAGAAGCAACAGGTTATGTATGCCCTCGCTGTCATGGTACAGGCATGGTTCGTGACCTACGTTCGCTTTCTCTTTCAATCATGCGTAAAGTTGAAGAGATTGCACTTCGTGAACGTCATGGTGAAGTTCAAGTTGAAGTTCCAGTTGAAATTGCAGCCTTCTTACTTAATGAAAAGCGCCATAGTCTGGTGTATTTAGAGCAAACTTCTGGTGTTCGCGTCACTGTATTACCTCACCCACACTTAGAAACTCCACATTACGAAATTGCTTATAACCCAGATGGTTTTGCTCCATCTAGTTATGAACGTACTGAAGCAACTCGTTCGAGTGAGAAAGAGTTAGGTTATGAGTCTTCTGAATGGCATTTAGAAGAAGCAGATCATGGCCATGCTCATGTAACAGCTCCTGCTTCAAAAAATGGTTCTGCTCAGAAAAAGACAAGCCATGCAACTCAACCTGTAGCACAACAGCCTGCAGCTCAAAAAGCAGCAAGTCCTTGTGCATGGTTAGAAAACTTATTTGTTCAAAAACAAGCGCAAACTGTTGATCAATCTCGTTCAGCACAAAATGCAGCTGCTGCGATTGAGCAAATGGTAAATACTGGTGCTGTTAGCCGTGGTCAGTTCGGTCAAGTAGCTGTACCTGCTGTTGCAGAAGTTGCGCCAGTTCAAACAAATAACGCTTATATTTCACAGTCACCTGTGAAACAAGAAGTTCGTGAACATGTTGAAAAAGATGATAAATCTCAACAACAACGCCAGAACAACAAAAAGCGTAAACATAAAGAGCAACGTGAACAACATCATCAAGCTCATGAACAACAACACCAAGTTCATGAAGAAGTGGTTCAATTGTCACGCCAAGAGCAACGTGAGTTAAAGCGTCAGCAAAAACGTCAACAACAGCAAGATCAGCAACATCAAAATAATGATGTACAACAAACTGAAAATGTTGTTCCACGTCGTGATCGCAATAATCAACAACGTCCAAACCGTCCAAATCGCCACCGCGATCCAAGCGTATTAAATGAAAATCAAAATACGCCGGCACCAGTTGTTGCTGATGAAAAACAAATTAAAGTTGATGTGATTGATGCACCTAAGCATGATGTCATGAACACTGCTTTAATTATCAATGTTGATCAAGGTCAAAGCGAAATTGTTGCGCTTACACCTGAACGTCAAGTTGAAGTTGTGTCTGCTCCTGCTGAAGTTGCTCCAGAGCCAACACTAGCTCCTGCTGTAGAAGAGAAAGCTGTTGTTGCTGAAGCAAAAAATGAAGCTCAGCCAACTGAACAAGCTGCTCAGCCACAAATCCAACGTGCTAGCAACGACCCTCGTATGCGTCGTCGTCAGCAACGTGAGGCGAAACAAGCTAAAGCTGCTGTTCCATCTATTGCGCCATCGCAAATTCCAACTTTGGCACAATACACAATTGGTAGCTTAATTCGTCATGTATATGGTGAAGACTGCACCGTATTGATTGAACAATTTGGTTTAGTACCAACGTTTAATCGTGCATTGCAGAAGTTTGCAGAACAGTACGCAAGTACGTTAGTAGTTGAAGTAACTTCTGAAGCAGAAGAGAAAAAACCGGTAACTCGTGATGCAGAACTTCCAAGCCATAAACCAGCTGAAGAAGCAGAACCAGCACCAGTGCTTCCGCTTACTCCATCGCAAGCACCGACCCCACGTGTTGCAAATGACCCACGTGAACGTCGCCGTTTAGCAAAACTTGCTGCGGAACAAGCATTTGAGCAAGTGAAACAACAACACTCTACTCAAGAAGAAGTAGCTGCGCCTGCTCCTGTAGTAGAAGAAACTGTTGTTACTCCTGTTGCTGAAACACAAGCGCCTGTTGAATCAAAGCAACAACCGCTTGAGCTAGATCAGTCAACTGAAGTTGCACAGCCTGAAGCTGCTCCTGTAGAAGAAAAAACTACAGAAACAGTAGCTGAAGCTCCTGTAGCAAAAGAACCTACGCCATCAAAAGCAGCAAGCAAAGCGAAAGCAGCCGTTGAAGAAACAGCAGCTCCAACTGAAGCAACAGCTGATGCTGAGTCAGAAGACGCTAAAGCCGACAAGGACAAACCAAGTCGCCCTCGTCGTCCTCGTGGCCGTCCGCCAAAAAAAGCTAATCCTGTAGCTGAGTAAGCCATTTGCTCAATTGCAGCTAATTTAAACAAACCTAGTCATTTCGATGACTAGGTTTTTTTTGTTATTTTTAACCAATTAGGTTGATTGCACTAGAAGAAAAGTTTTAAAAGCATGGTGAACCATGAAAACTATTGGACTTTTTGCCCACACAACCTTTTTTGGATTGATCGAAAAATAAATAGGATTGATATGAGCCAGACAACACAGACCGATATCATTACGCTTGGTGATGTTGCCACAAGACTTCCTAGCTTCATTCCCAAAGTACCCCATATCCTAAATGGTCTAAAACAGGCTTATTTAAGAACATCACATACTCCAACAGGTTTGGGTATTGCTTTTGAAAAAGCCGTTAAACGAAATCCGAAAGGCACAGCATTATTATTTGAAGATCAAAGTTATTCTTATGAAGCTTTAAATGAATGGGCAAACCAGATTTCCCATTACTACCTTTCCCTCGGAGCGCGTAAAGGGGACGTCATTGCTGTAATGATTGAAAACCGCTCTGAGCTAATCGCAACAATTGTTGGTTTAGCTAAAATTGGGGTGACCATTGCGCTTGTGAATACCTCCCAAGTCGGTAAAGTTCTCGCTCATAGCATCAATCTAGTAAAACCAATTGCCGTTATTGCTGGTGAAGAAGTTCGAGCGGCTATTGATGAAATTCGCCAAGACTTAAATGTGCCTAAGGACCGTTTCCATTGGTTCGCAGATCAAGCAACTCGTCAAAACTCAGGTACAGCACCTCAAGGTTATGCCAATCTAGCTGATCAAATTGATCAATTTCCAAAATTCAACCCATCGACTACTCGTTCTGTGACGGGTAATGATGGTCTGTTCTATATCTACACCTCTGGTACAACAGGTTTACCAAAGGCTGTTATTTTCAAGCATAGTCGCTGGACATTAGCGTATGGTACTTATGGCCATATCTTAAACTTAGGCCCAGATGACGTTATGTACGTCACCTTACCGCTTTACCATGCAACAGGTGTAGTGGTTTGCTGGTGTGGCGTTATCGCAGGAAGTGCAACACTTGCAATTCGACGTAAATATTCGACCAGCGCATTCTGGAAAGACGTTCAAAAATTTAATGCGTCTGCAATTGGTTATGTTGGCGAACTTTGTCGCTACTTAATGGATGCTCCTGTTACCGAACTAGACCGTAACCATCGTGTCACCAAAATGATCGGTAATGGTATGCGCCCAAATATCTGGGACAAATTCAAACAACGTTTCGGTGTTAAAGAAGTTCTTGAACTGTATGCATCGAGCGAAGGTAACGTTGGATTTAGCAATATTTTCAACTTTGACAACACAGTTGGCTTCTCTCCTACACCATATGCCATTGTTCAGTTCGATAAAGAGAAAAATGAACCAATCCGCGACAAAAACGGCTGGTGTCAAAAAGTTAAAGCAGGTGAAGTGGGCCTATTAATTGGCAAAATTACTAGTCGCTCTCCATTTGACGGTTATACAGACCCTGAAAAGAACAAATCAGTGATTTGGAAAGATGTTTTCAAAAAAGGCGACTCTTATTTCAACACTGGTGATTTAGTTCGAGATATTGGTTTCCGTCATGCTCAGTTTGTGGACCGTCTAGGCGATACTTTCCGTTGGAAAGGTGAAAATGTATCGACTACTGAAGTGGAAAACATGGTATGTGAATACGGAAAAATCGCTGAAGCTGTTGTTTATGGTGTAGAAATTCCAAATACCAATGGCCGTGCTGGTATGGCAGCCATCACGCTGGCAGATGGTGAAGAGCTAAATGATGCAGATTTAACCGAAATGGTATCTGTATTTAAGAAGTGTTTGCCTGCTTATGCTGTACCTGTGTTTTTACGTGTACAAAAAAAGGTCGAAACAACAGGTACTTTTAAATATCAGAAGAATAAACTGAAAGAAGATGCGTTTAATCCGAGCAAAACTTCTGAACGTTTACTCGCTTTATTGCCTGGTGCAAGCAGTTACTGTGACATCACAACTGAAATTTTTGACAATATTCAGGCATATAAATACCGTTTTTAGTTCATTTTTTAGCTAAACAAGAGGAAATCGTGCTTTTTATAGGCAATCATGCAAATGTTTTTAAATTTCCTCTTGTGTTAGTTGAATAACTTGCTAAAATACGCGACATCAAAACGATACGGGTCGTTAGCTCAGTTGGTAGAGCAGCGGACTTTTAATCCGTTGGTCCCGCGTTCGAGTCGCGGACGACCCACCACTTATCTGTTTTGAACCTATTTGGGTCGTTAGCTCAGTTGGTAGAGCAGCGGACTTTTAATCCGTTGGTCCCGCGTTCGAGTCGCGGACGACCCACCAAATTCTAAAAAGCCTCTCACAATTTGAGAGGCTTTTTTTATTGCTATGTTATTTTCTTTTTATGACTAAAAGATGACGATGCATTTGCGATTTAAAACCTCTCCCACCCAATTCATAAAGACTTCTAATCGTTTTGGAATATAACTTCGGTTCGGATATAAAATATTAAGTGGAAGTGATGGTGCACTATAAGCACTAAGCACCTCAACCAAGATTCCCTGCTCAATCTTATCTTGAACATCATAGTAAGGAACTTGAATAATCCCCAACCCTGCACAGGCCGCAGCACTATAAGCTTCGGTATTATTTACACTTAAAGCACTATCCACCATCACGGTTCCCCCTTGATATACAAATTCACCCTGCTTTTCACCTACGGCTCCAGCATAGTTAATCAATTTGTGATGAGATAAATCTTCTAATTGTTCAGGCGTACCATACTGTTTTAAGTAATGGGGACTTGCACAGTTCACCATGACCAAATGACCAATCAATCTTGCAATTAAACTGCTGCTATCTAGCTCACCTACCCGAACAACACAGTCAATTCCTTTTTCAATTAAATCAGTCATGTCATCAGAACTATTGAGCTGCAAATGAATATCTGGATAACGATGATAAAAATCTGACAACTCAGGAATAATCACTTGATGCACAATCCGACTGGGCATTGAAATTTTTAATGTGCCGCGATAATGCTGTTTTTGCGTCTGGATCAGTTGTTCTAATTGTTCATAGTCAAACAACAAGTTTTGGCACTCTGGCAATATTCGCTGTCCATCTTGCGTCAAGCTTACTTTACGGGTGGTGCGGTGAAATAAGCGTACGCCATAGTGAGTTTCAAGTTGTTGAATGGCGCTGGTTACCGTTGAGCGAGGTAGATCGAGTCGATGTGCCACCTCACTAAAACTTTGTCGTTTAGCGACTTCTGTAAAAATAAAAAATTGCTGCAACCGATCCATTTTAATTGTTCGTATTTTCTGAATAGTTAAACCAAACTAGCATAATTGATCAAAAATTACCGCCAATCTAGACTAAAAACACATTAAAACAATGTCATCATAGGAACAACCATCATGGCAACTCATATGCTTAAAGATAAAGTGGTACTGATTACTGGCGGTGCAAAAAACTTAGGTGGACTCATTAGCCGAAAATTTGCAGAACAAGGCGCAAAAATCGCAATTCACTACAATAGTTCAGAAACACAAGCGGATGCCGAACAAACACTCGCAGATGTAAAAGCATTCGGTGTAGATGCTGTTTTAATTCAGGCAGACCTAACTCATATCGATAACATCGAAAAACTTTTCGTAGATACCAAACAGCATTTTGGTGGAATTGATATTGCCATTAATACAGTTGGAAAGGTTTTAAAGAAATCATTTTTAGAAACCACCGAACAAGAGTTTGATAGCATGAGCGATATCAACTCAAAAATTGCCTATTTCTTTATTCAATCGGCGGGTCGACATTTAAATAACGGCGGAAAAATCTGTTCAATCGTGACTTCTCTTCTGGCAGCCTACACGGGTCTCTATTCAACCTACGAAGGTTTAAAAGCACCTGTTGAGCATTACACCCGCGCTGCATCGAAAGAATTTGGAGATCGCCAGATTTCCGTGACTGCGGTTGCACCAGGCCCAATGGACACACCATTCTTTTATGGTCAGGAGTCTGCCGAAGCAGTCGCTTACCATAAATCAGCTTCAGCTTTAGGTGGACTCACCAAAATTGAAGATATTGAACCTCTAGTTCGCTTTCTAGTGACCGACGGTTGGTGGATTACGGGTCAAACCATTTTTGCAAATGGGGGCTATACTACCCGCTAAAATTAAAAAAGCCGCATCTCATTGTGCGGCTTTTTCTTTAGGAATATTGGATTATAAGAACTCTTCGAGTACCGAATTTAAGAAAATATGCCCCTGCTCTGTACAAGCTAAACGAGAACTATCCTCTACTAGTAGCTTTCTAGCTCGTAGTGAAGTGAGTACCTCGTTTAAATGATCTAAGCTTAAGCCTGTACGCTGTTCATATAGCTCAGCGTTTACCCCATCATTTAAGCGTAAAGCATTCATCATAAACTCAAAAGGTAGCTCTTCTGCCTCAATCTTTTTCATTTGCAAATGTTCGGCTGGAACCTTAGCTAAGTAATCTTTTGGCAAACGTGTCTTTTGGAAACGATACACCCCATCTGTCTGTGTTACTTTGCCATGTGCACCTGCACCAATCGCAAGGTAATCACCAAACTCCCAGTAATTTAAATTATGGGCTGAAGGTTGTTCTTTACGCCAAGCCGACACTTCATAGTTTACAAAGCCATTTGCTTTTAAATAAGTCTCGCCTTGCTCTTGAATATCTTCTAACACTTCATCTTGAGGTAAAACAGGCTGAGTTCGGAAAAATACGGTATTTGGCTCAATAGTAAGTTGATACCAACTGATATGTGTCGCACCATGCTCTACAGCGACCTTTAAATCATAAAGCGCTTGTTCTAGCGTTTGCTCAGGCAGGCCATGCATTAAATCGACATTAACTCGCTTAAAGCCTGCTTGTCGTGCCTGCTCTATTGCATCCATAGCATTGTTGGCTGAATGAATACGCCCAAGCTTTTGCAAATGATCAGTATTAAAAGTCTGTACACCAATCGACAAACGATTAATACCCGCCTCTAAATAGCCTGCGAACGGGTCATGTTCCAATGTCCCCGGATTGGCCTCTAAGGTAATTTCACAGTCATCTTCAAAGTTAAGCCGTGCCTTAAGCTGTTCAAATAGCCATGCATAGCCTTTGGCAGAAATGAGTGAAGGCGTTCCACCCCCAATAAATACACTGTGAATTGAACGCCCTTGGGCCATCTCAACTTGAGTTTCAAAGTCGGCTACCAATGCTTTTAGATAAGTTTGCTCAAGTTCTGCCGAAAGCGCACCATCAGGCACGGCATGCGAGTTAAAGTCGCAATAAGGACATTTACGCACGCACCAAGGCATGTGGATATATAAAGATAACGGAACAGAAGCAGGATTTAATACAGCCAAGGAACAAGGTCCAATTTACACAATATTTCTATTTTAACATGACTGCATCAATGGGCTTATGAAAACATACCTTAATTGCTTTAGACTGTTTTTAAACATACTTAAATATTGATAAAAATGATGAAATTCTCTAGTCAACTTTTCCTGATCTTACCCTTAGCTATGGGAATCGGTGTTGCCATGGCTTTTCAAACTGCAATTAATGCTCAGCTTCGTGAGCAATTACACTCACCTTTGCAAGCGGCATTATTATCATTTTTCATAGGTACTATTGTTTTAGCCATTATGGTGTTCTTCCAAAGTGCCGAGAAACCTACTTTAAGTGAAATATCAAATATTCCGTGGCTTCTTTGGACCGGAGGATTCCTTGGGGTTTATGCAATTAGCATGAGCATTTATACTGCACCTAAGCTTGGTTTTTTAACCTTTACAGGATTAGTCGTTTTTGGGCAATTGGTCATTTCTATGTTGCTAGACCATTTTGGATGGTTAGGTACCGAAAAGACACCTGTTACATGGCAACGGTTTATAGGTGGAGTAGTCATCTTTACTGGTGTATTACTCACCTTGCAGCGCTAGTTTCATTTTTATATTTATAAAGAGTACCTTTTGTGTCGAATGTCACGTCGTTTCGGACTGAATTAAAACAACTCTTCCATTTAATGCTACCTATTTTAATTACGCAGTTTGCTCAAGCAGGGTTCGGGTTAATTGATACCATTATGGCAGGGCATTTATCTGCAGCAGACTTAGCTGCTATTGCGGTGGGTGTAGGCTTATGGGTTCCTATTATGCTTCTGTTTAGTGGGATCATGATTGCCACTACACCGCTAGTTGCAGAGGCAAAAGGCGCTAGAAATACAGAACAAATTCCTGTCATTGTTCGTCAGTCATTATGGGTTGCCATTATTTTAGGTGTAATGGCTATGCTCATTTTGCAGCTTATGCCTTTTTTCTTACATGTGTTTGGTGTTCCAGAAAGCTTACGACCTAAAGCAAGCTTATTCTTGCATGCCATTGGTTTAGGTATGCCAGCCGTCACCATGTACGCAGCGCTACGTGGCTATTCAGAGGCTTTAGGTCACCCTCGCCCTGTCACCGCGATTAGCTTATTGGCCTTAGTGGTTTTAATCCCTCTAAACATGATCTTTATGCATGGCTTAGGACCAATACCTGCTTTAGGTAGCGCAGGCTGTGGCTTTGCAACCTCCATTTTACAATGGCTCATGCTCATTACATTAGCTGGCTATATTTATAAAGCTTCAGCTTATCGAAACACGTCTATTTTTAGCAGATTTGATAAAATTAGCCTGACTTGGGTTAAAAGAATTTTACAGCTTGGTCTACCAATTGGTTTAGCTGTATTTTTTGAAGTGAGTATTTTTAGTACAGGCGCATTGGTTCTTAGTCCACTAGGTGAAGTGTTTATTGCCGCGCATCAAGTGGCAATTTCTGTTACTTCGGTACTGTTTATGATTCCGCTTTCACTTGCGATTGCCTTAACCATTCGCGTGGGAACATATTATGGCGAAAAGAACTGGGCTTCCATGTACCAAGTGCAAAAGATTGGTTTGAGCACAGCAATACTTTTTGCTCTATTAACCATGTCATTTATTGCCCTAGGCCGTGAACAAATTGTCTCGGTTTATACTCAAGACATAAACGTTGTTCCTGTTGCGATGTATTTACTCTGGTTTGCAATGGGTTATCAGTTAATGGATGCCCTACAGGTCAGTGCTGCCGGCTGTTTAAGGGGTATGCAAGACACTCAAGCACCCATGTGGATTACGCTTATGGCATATTGGGTGATTGCTTTCCCTATTGGGCTTTATTTAGCGCGTTATACCCATTGGGGCGTTGCTGGTGTGTGGCTAGGTTTGATTATTGGTTTAAGCATTGCTTGTGTTTTATTACTTTCAAGGCTTTATTTAAATACCAAACGATTAAGTCAAACCTAATAAAAAAGCCGATGAAATATCGGCTTTTTTATTTTATGCAGACTTTGCCCGCGGGCTTGCTCCAATTTGCCACACAAATGGTAAATCTGTACGGTTTACTTCCCAATCTCCAATCACTTTTTCTTTGTAAATAAGCGGATTATGTGAAGACACAGTCCGCGCATTACGCCAGAAACGGTCAAGTTGTTTCACTTGGCTACTTGCCGAGGCACCCAAGGCATTAAATAACTGACTTGTTAAATCGAGTACTAGATTAGAAATTACGACCTGCCCTTGTGCCGATTCAAGCTCGGCATCCACATTAAACTGATGCTCTTTCACTTCAGACTCGGCAAAATGACTTTCATAAGCCTTTTGCAATGCCTCGGCTGTTTTTAAGGTAATTGCTTCACTTGCATACGCTTGAGCGGATGCCTTACCCACCACTTGTAAAACTTGTGGGTCGTGACGAACCAAGTCACCATTACCATGACTGAAAATACGTTTACGTTCACGAATTTCCTGACTAAACGTTTCAACTGCGGCACGCGCAATACCCGTTAATGTTGCAAGGTGCACCACCTGATAAAAAGCGGTCTGATACTTAAAACGTTGATCAAATGGAATAAGGTGTGAAGCTGGCAAATGAACCTGATGTACTTTTAAAGTACCACTGCCCGTTGTCTTTTGGCCAAAACCATCCCAGTCATCCAGCACACTTACACCTGTTTCATGACGGTAAATAGCAGCAATCACATGACGGTCGTTCACTTCATCGTAAGCAAATAAATCAATCCAGTCTGCAAAAATACTGCCAGTTGAATAGTACTTTTCACCATTTACCACCAAGTTACCCGAAGCGTCTTTAGTGACACGTGTAACGACATCACCAATCTGTACATTTCCAACTTCTGTCCATGCATTTCCGACTAAATCGCCTTGTACAAAGCGCTGAAACCAGACCTCTTGTGAATGCTCTTTATGAGCAACCAAACGGTCTTCAACAAATGCAAAATGACCTCGTAGTGCTTGTACAATATTGGAGTCAGCTTCTGCTAACTCTGCTAAAAGCTGGAACAGTTGAGGTAATGAAACCCCATCTCCACCATATTTACGGGGTACTCGTACAGCACCCAACTTGGCTTCTTTTAACCACTGAATCGGCTCAAAAGGTAAGATTCGCTCTTTTTCCCGTTGAATTGCACCTTGCGCAATTTTTTCAAAAACGGGACGGAATCTGTTTGCAACCTTTTCATAATCCGCGCCTACCGATAGTTCTTCTAATTCAATTTGGGCTGTTGTCATCGTTATTCTCCTAATCTTGTCTTTTCTTCAATTTAGCTCCATGCATGACGAGGTGGTTGAACGCCATTGAGGTAGTAGTTACCGACAATGTGATATTTCCAGCGCACAGGATCATGCAAGGTATGGGTACGGGCATTGCGCCAGTGACGGTCAAGGTTGAGTTCAGATAAAGTAGAACGCGTACCCGATAGTTCAAAAAGCTTATTGGCAGCCAAAATAGCAATTTCTGTGGTGAGTACTTTTGCCTCGGCAACCAATAGTGTCGCTTGGTTTACATGTTCTTCGGTGGTGTCAGCAATGGCCTGATCAATTGCATCTCCAGCCAAGTCAAGGACTGCTTCTGCTGCACGTAGTTTGATTTTTAAGTCGCCAATATTTGCAATTGTGTAAGGGTCATCGCTGGCTTTTTCCAGACCAGAATCAACCCATGCACGGCTATGATTTTTGACGTATTGAATTGTTTCCTCAATTGCACCACGCGTAATACCTGCATCGACTGCAGCCTGTATAAATTGAGAAATAGCACCTGCTGGTGTTGGGCGTTCAAACGCTTGGTAAATTGGAACTAGATATTCTTCACGTACTGGCACCTGATTTAGTTCTACCGTGCCACTCGCTGTAGTACGTTGTCCAAAACCAGACCAATCATTAATAATATTGACTCCAGATGTTTCACGTGGCACAAGTGCAGCATAAGGTTGCCCCTGTTCATTTACGGCAACAATTGGAATCCAGTGGGCGAGTAAGGCCCCCGTTGCAAAGAATTTCTTGCCATTAATTTCATAGCCATGTTCGGTCTTTTGAAGTTTAGTCGTGAGGTCCGCGACTGTTTTACTGTGTTTTTCGGAAAATGCATTGCCAAAACGAATTCCTCTTAACACCAAATTAAAGAAGAACTGTTGTTGTTCTGGTTTCGCATCTAGTCTTAAATGTTCAATAAAGGCCAAGTGATTTTGAGGCAACTGAGCAAGAGATGGATCAACGCTCGCAATGGTTTTGATCACTTCCGCTAAAGTTCGATACTTGACTTGCGCACCACCAAACTGTTTCGGCACAGTAATGGCCCACAGGCCACTTTGTGAGAACTGTTGAATTTCATTTAAGGGTAAACGGCGTTCTCTATCTCGATCGGATGCCTCTTGTGCAAACTCTTGAGCAAGTTGTTTAGCAACCTCAATTGCCTCTTCATCAGAACGAATAATATGCGCGTCTTTTGACTGTTCAAACACAGACAAAGGAACCGCTTGAGAACGCCCATAGGACGAATTTAGATTGGTCATAACTTTTATTGTCTCTATTTCTTATTTAACATGTCCTTCACCTTAGCACTAAAAAAACAGCGACTTTATAGATATTAAAGCTTTGTTTATGAAATGAATTTTGAAAAGCTTTTCACATTTTTTACTTTAAAAATAACGTTTTGTTTTTCGAAAATTTTCTTACATGCGCTAAACAATTTCATATAGGCTTTTTAAGTTTTGTCACCTATGATCAAAACTAGACAATATTATGTTGTAGTCAACGAGGTATCGAAGATATGGCAAAGAATGCAAGTTCACCTGGCAAACGATTTATGAAACTTGCAGGAATGACCGCGAGCATTGCAACAAAAACCGTTTCTAACTCGATTCGAAACCTGACTGCGGATGAAGAACAGAAACTGGCTGCAAAAACTAAATTGTTTCAAGATATCGGTCTACAGATTGCAGACACCTTAGGAGAAATGAAAGGTGCTGTCATGAAGGTTGGGCAAATTGCATCGCAATATAAAGATATATTCCCACCAGAAGTTGCAAAAGCAATATCAAAACTACAACGTCAAGCTCCAGCCATGCCTTTTTCTGCGATTCAGCAACAAGTTGAACGTGAGCTTGGAAAACCACTCAATGCTGCCTTTAAATCTTTTGATGAACAGCCTTTTGCCGCTGCATCAATTGGACAAGTTCACAAAGCAGTTTTGCCAAATGGCCAACAAGTTGTAGTTAAGGTTCAATATCCCGGTGTTGATGAAGCCTGCGAAAGTGACTTAAAACAAGTACGTTTAGCACTACGCTTAATGGGTGTACTTAAGATTGATAAAAAACTGCAAGATCAACTTTTTGCAGAGATTCAAGATAGCCTGTCAGCAGAGCTTAACTATGAAATTGAGGCTCAAAATCTTGAGGTCTTTAAAACTTTTCATAGCAAGTTAGATGACAAAATTATTATCCCGACTGTTTATAAAGATTACTCTTCAAGACGAATTTTGACTTTAAGCCTTGAACAAGGTGACAGCATTGAAACTGCGAGTTCTTGGCCTATCGAAATTCGAAACACAATTGGCCGTCGTCTAATCCGTGCTTTGGGGCAGGAAATGTTCTTTTTAAAACGTTTTCATTGTGACCCTCACCCAGGTAACTTTGCCTTCCGCCAAGATGGCAGTGTCATTATTTATGACTATGGCAGTGTTAAAACGCTTTCCAATGAAATTGTTCATAGTTTCAAACAATTGGTGAATGCAGCTCGTCATGAAGATATCGGCTTAATTGAAACTGAATTACTTGCCCTGCACTCTTTGACCGAGAAAGGTAAATTCCCGAGCGATCTTTATAAACTCTGGATAGAAGTGTTATTGCGTCCACTTACCACAACCTATGACTTTGCAGAGAACTCATCACATCATGATGGCATGTTACTTGTGAAGAAGTCTTTAAAATATTGGGATGTCTTTAAGCCTTCACCAGATACATTAATGGTCAATAGAACCATTTCAGGACACTACTGGAACCTCATTCACTTAAAAGTACATGACAACCTGAATGATTTATTTGAAGAACTTGTTCCGCCGTCTAACTAATTCAATGATCTGATTAATGTAGCCTTTTCGGGGTTACATTGACTTATTAATTGTTATGTTATAACATTACTTTAATCAAAAATAATTTAGGACAATCTCTCATGCGTAAAGATATTCATCCTGCTTATCAACAAGTGTTATTTCATGACACCAATGCAGACGTCTACTTCTTAATTGGTAGTACTCTTCAGTCTAAACAAACCAAGGAATATCAAGGACAAGTCTATCCTTATGTGACTCTTGATATTTCAAGTGCTTCGCACCCTTTCTATACAGGTGAAGTACGTCAAGCAAGTAATGAAGGCCGTGTTGCAAGCTTTAACAAACGCTTCGCGCGCTTCAATCGTAAGAATTAATCTTACGTTAAGTTTTAACCAATACACTAAAATCATTGGAAGCCTAAGACTATCTCCTCCACTTAGGCTTCTTTTTTTATGTGCATTTTTTCAAGCTTCTTTCAGTTGTGTATAAACTAAAACTTATCCACATCTTGTTTAAAAAATATTCTCAACTTTCCAAATATCCCATCATTTTTTATAGTTCCCAAGCTTTCAAAGCGTGTATTCGATGCTATGCTTAAGCCCCATTTGATAGGAAGTTTAAGATTATGGCACAAGAGTTACTTGCCCAATTACAAGCAGGCACAGCAAAATTTTCAGACGTTTTAGCTCATATTGAAGCACGTTACCAACATACTCCAACAGCTTTTCAAAATGGTGCACAGCATAACGCTGCGACTGAAAATCAAGGCAGTGCAAAAGTTTTCTCTTTTGCCAAGTTACAAGGTTTAGACCAAGCACAAACTTTAAGTTTATTTGCAGAGCACTATGCATCTGTATTGGCTACACCAGAAGGAACTGATCATCAAAATATTCGTCAGTTTATGCAAAATGGTTGGGATGGTGTGAAGTTTGAAGGTCAGGCTTTAACTGAAAAAGCTTAATCATTTTTTTAGCACAGCCTCAAATTATGAGATTTTCCAAAGCCTATTAATAGGCAATGCCTCACTTTTGAGGGCAAAAGTGACAAAACCCTTTGTCCCGCTGATGCTACATCCATGTAGCACAGCGAAACGACGGCATCCCTGCCGTCTGTCACGATAGTAGATGTCTTATTTTTCTTAATTATTTTATTAGCCTCTTACATTTGATACGCGATAACGTCATTCGCAGCCTGCGTAGTGTCAATAAAAGATTGTTTTTGCAAAGCATAAGATAAATGGATTCAGTGAACAGGTTCTGCGAATGACAGATGCCTTTGGTTACTTTGGGCAAAACCAAAGTAACTTAATTAGCTGCTTCCATTAGATAACTCAACGATAAGACTCCGTCGTGAAAATCCTACCCAACACTCAACTTCGATGAGCTCTCACAACTTGAAATCATGGTCAATTCTTAAATATAAAAACTCAATGTCCTGCTACCCAATAATAAGTCGCCAACCCCAAACACGTAAAAATTAACGATCCAATTAAATGAATAGAAATAGCCAACATCGCCATGCCCAACTTACCACTTTGCAATAAAGTCACAATCTCAATCGAGAACGTTGAAAACGTAGTTAAAGCACCACAAAAGCCGGTGATTACAAAAAGCTTATAGTTCGGACTTAAATCACTATGAGCAAAATAAGCCATCGCAAACCCAATAATAAAGCCACCGACTAAATTAACAGTGACAGTACCCAGTGGAATTTGCGGATAAATTGGGTTGAGTTTTAAACCTAAAAACCAACGCAACCACGCCCCTAACACTGAACCTACGGCAATTGAAAGTAAAGGATAATACATAGAACCACCCCTTTAGTGAGATGCTAAAAGAGCAAATAAAAATGATGGGAAAAGTGACATGGCGTACTCCAAAAATAAGCAGAGTACGCAATAACCTACGTACCCAGCGATATAAATACATGAGGGTAACGTAGGCATCATTAGCCAATATGGCGGTTTTTCAAGGGAGGAATGCCATCTCCCCGTTTTAAGTATATTAAATCATCTAAAATTTGATTAAAACATACTTTTTAAATCATGGACGTTCATCGTATTGTGGTAAATCGTCACAAATGCTTTCCCACTCTGCTTTTGAAGCAGCAAAAATATGCATTGTCGGCTTTTGGTCTAATGGTGTATCGAGTGACCCAATTCTTACACGATATAGTTCAGGCTGCGCATCACGCGAACTAATCAAAGGTGATCCACATTCGCTACAAAACCAGCGATACACACCGTTCACAGCAAATTTTTTGACGAGATCTTCACCTTGGGTAATTTTAAAATCTGTACTTTTAACAGGAGCATTGGTGGCAAATGCTGTTCCATTGGATTTTCGGCATCGTTGGCAGTGACACTGAATAATATCTCCGATATCACCCTTAATTTCGTAGCGAATACCCTGACATAAACAACTTCCTTGATAAACTGGTGATGCTTGAGACATGTTCTCGTAAATCCTATTATTATTGATTGCTCAAAAATAACACTTTTCACATATCAAACATAGTACCGAATTTGCCGTTATTTCTCTAAGAATGAATGCACACCTTCACCAGCCGCTCGTCCCGTAGCAAAGCATGCTGTAAGCAAATATCCGCCTGTAGGAGCATCCCAATCCAGCATTTCACCACAGCAAAAAACACCTGAGGTTTGTTTAAGCTCCAAGCTTTCAGTTAATGCACCTTGCTTAACACCACCAGCACAGCTAATTGCCTCTTCAATCGGTCTAAAGCCACTTAATTTGATTTGAAGTGCTTTAATTTGCTGAGCCATAGCCTCTGGTTGGTTCCATAGCGTTTTATCAACCACTTCTCTAATTAAGTTAATTTTGGCCGTGTCTAAGCCTGCTTTACGCCAGATATTAGTAAGCGATTGTTTTTTGCTAGCCTGTAACTTTTTAACTAACTGTGTAAGCTGTAGGTCAGGCAATAAGTCTAAAAATAGATTTAAGCTTTTCCCTTGTTTTTGTTGTTCTCTTAAAGCTCGTCCAAGTTTATAAATGACACCACTTTCTAAACCATAGTGAGTAATCACAATATCGCCATGAGTAACTTGGCTAGGCTCAACCCAGGCGTTGATACGCTTTAAAGGTTCCCCAAAACAGCTTTCCATAAAAGCTGACCAAGTGTGCAATACCCCTGCATTACTTGGCTGAAAAGGTTCAATACTGGATTGATCCATCCATTGCTGCCAAGCACCATCACTACCCAACTGGGACCACGACACCGCACCGCAAGCCAACACGACTGCATCGTATTGCTGGGTAAAAGTCTCGCTGCTTTGATTATTTTGGTTTTCTAAAGTCAGCGTTGTACCTTGTAAATTGATACAACGATGACGATAAAAGACTTTAACCTGCTGCTCTACTAAACGTTTTAACCAAGCACGCAGTAAAGGAGCAGCTTTCATTTCGACAGGGAAAATACGACCAGAACTACCTACATACGAGTCTATTCCTAGACTTTTCATCCAGTTCTGAATCCAGACTGCATCCCATTTTTCAACCCACGGTTTGAGCCATTCTGCATGGTCATAACGTTCAATGAACTGGGCTAATGGTTCGGCATGCGAGATATTTAAACCCGTTTTACCAGCCATCAAAAACTTACGCGCAGCCGAAGGTTTTTGCTCAAACACATCAATTTCATAAGCATACTGGCTCAGTACCTCAGCTGCCATTAAACCAGCCGGACCAGCACCGATAATGGCAACCCGCTTATTCGACATGTGTTTGCCCTTGCAGCGGTGCAAACTCATCAAATCGAGTTTTATAACCTTCAGGCTTGGTCATAATGAGCTGCTGACAAAGCTCGCCACGCTCTAAATATTTAATTTCAAAATGAGTGCGCGCAGAGGTTTGCACAATTTTTTCTTTTTGGTAAGGCAGCTTCCACACATTTAATAACTGTTGTTCAGCTTCTTCAATATATTCAGGAATATTACTTGCTAAAGTAATGGTTCCACCTGTTTTCAGGCGTGATAATAAAAACTCAAAAAATGGCATATTCAACCAGCGCTGTGCCGGATTATGAGGTTCAGGGTTCGGATAAAGAATAAAAAAATGTTCAACTTGTGCAGGGTGTAAAGCATGTACCACCCACGGCAAAGCATCCGCATGTACAGGTACCAGATTTTCTCGTGGTTCTAAACCATGCTGCTTTTGCATTGCCAAGAATTTTTCGCGGGTTCGTTCAATCGCATATAACGTGTGCTGTGGATTTTGCCCACTAAATAGCAAAGCATGTTTACCTTTGCCCGCCCCAATTTCTACACAAATTGGAGTATTTTCAATTGGGGTAAAATCGCGAGGCGCTTGCATACGTTGTGCTTGAAATTGACGAATCTGCATAATCACATCAAACTAAATAAAAATCGGCACAAGTCTAACAAGTCACCTGACTTTTGCCTAATCTATTTCTCTTCACTTTGAGGATATCGCTTTATGCCACGTACATTCCCCTGCCCACGTTGTGGTGAACCAAGTGTTTGGGAAGACAATGAATTTCGTCCGTTTTGTTCTGAACGTTGTAAACTCATTGATTTAGGCGCTTGGGCAAACGATGAATATAGACTGCCTACCCAAGATGCTCCTCAGCAAAACAAGGGTAGTCAGCATGAAGATGATTATGAGGATTAACCCGCTTTATCTGCGACAAACGGGTTAAATTTTTTTTCATAGCCAATGGTACTCATTGGACCATGACCTGAAATAAATTGGGTTTGATCTGGCAAGCTAAAGCATTCACGTTGAATCGATTCAATGAGTTGCTCATGGTTACCACGTGGAAAGTCTGTTCTTCCTATTGAGCCTTTAAACAGGACATCGCCAGTCCAGAGTAAGCCATGATTCTTGTTATAGAACATGACATGCCCTGGTGTATGTCCTGGTGCAAAACGCACCTCAAACTCATCTTCACCCAGTTTGAGCACTTCGCCGCCTTCAAGCCATTGATCAACTTTCACAGGTTGTGGAATTGGAAAGCCATAACGTGCTGAAACTTCCTGAATCATATCTAACCAGAACTGATCTTCTTTATGCGGACCAACAACAGGAACACTCCATTCTTGTGCGAGTTCACCCACTGCCCCTGCGTGATCTAAATGCCCATGAGTCAGCCATAACGCCTTTACTTTTAAACCTAAGGCTTCTACTTCTTTCTTCAAAACAGCAGCGTCACCGCCTGCATCAATCAAAACTGCTTCTTTTGTTTCACTGTCCCAAACTAAAGAACAATTTTGAGCAAAAGCAGTAACTGGAACAATTTTGACTTGCAGCATAAGAACCTCTGGCTAAAACGCAATTAACGGTGGGCTAAGGTATGGGTAAGGGCATCAAGATTAGCCTGAACTAAACCTGCAAGCAAATCAATATGAGCCTGATCACTATTTAAAGCGGGAATGTAAGCATAGCTTCCGCCACCTGCTTGTTGAAATAGTTCAGCATTTTGAATCGCTAACTCTTCAAGCGTTTCTAAACAGTCAGCAGAAAAAGCAGGGCTTAAAACTTGAACTGACTTAACGCCCTGTTTTGCCCAATCTTGTAAAAGCTGGTCAGTATAAGGCTTCACCCATTCTTGTTTTCCAAAACGAGATTGGAAACTAATTGCCCATTCATCATCTTTCAAATGCAAAGCTTCAGCGACTAACTTTGCAGTAATGCGACAGCGGTCTGCATAAGGGTCGCCTTTGTCTGCATACGGCTGTGGAATACCGTGAAATGACATCAACAGTTTTTCAGGTTTTCCATGCTGTACTTGATAAGCTAAAACACTTTCTGCCAGTGCTTGAATAAACATGGGGTGCTGATAGTAGTCTTTAATAATGGTCAAACCCGGCAAATTGCGCTGAGTAGGAATCCACTTAGCAAATGCGTCGTATAACGGTGCTGTCGATGTGGCAGAATATTGAGGAAATAAAGGCAATAAAATGACATGCTCTTGTGGATGAGCTGCTAGTTTTTCTAAAACTGTATCAATACCTGGATTACCATAAGTCATAGCGGGTAATACAGTTAAATCAAACTGTTTATTTTCACGCTCTAAATAAGCCTGCACACGTTTTGTTTGCTCAAACACAATTTCACGCATTGGCGAATCGGTAGACCATACCGAAGCATAGGCATGCGCTACTCTTTTTGGACGAAAAGGCAAAACAAACAGATTCAAAATAATCCACCAAATGAATTTTGGAATTTCAATCACACGTGGATCAGATAAAAACTGCTTTAAAAAACGGCGCACCGCTGGGACAGTTGCCTCATCCGGTGTGCCTAAATTCGCTAAAATGACAGTAACTTTCGGTTTTTGTTCAAACGACATGCGCAAATGCCTTTCAGTTCATCTTATGACACTAATGTAACAGTTTTCATGGTCATATCTAAATTGAATTGCTCTAAGCTTTTAATCGAGTCACCCGATGGTTCCATTTATAACTCAGCAAGAGCTTTTGCGCTTTTGTCGTCACCTTCCATAAACTATGTTGTTGATCAGTCTTGGTTGGAACAATCCAGCCTTGTGATTGCATTTGATTTTTAATACGGAATAGCGCCTTATGATTAATCTGTGCACCAGCCACCGCATGTGCTCTTGGCAGCTCCTGACGAGCATCTTCTAGCCCAGCATGATTGAGATACTCATTGAGACAAGTTCCAAAGTTTTCTTCTGGCATGGCTGTCTCAAAATGTTTAGCCAAAATACTTAAAAGTTGTGACCAAGTCATTTGTCTCTGGCGCTTCAACTCCTTAAAGTTACCATCTTGAAAAGCTTGAATCTGATATTCAAAAGCAAAAACATCTTGCGGAGCCACTTCATTGGTTTGAGTTGATGACTCTGTGAGTTGTTGTTCTAACTGTAAAACTTTACTTTTTAACCGATTAATTTCATCTTCTAACTGATGCGCTTGACGTGCAGGAACCCAGCCCTGCCCCACATGTTGTTCAACCATTAAAGGTATATTTAAACGGACAGCTAGCTCTAAATCACGTGGGCTTTTAAAATAAAATACGTGGTGAGCTTCATGTAATAGTTTTTTTCTAAATGCGAGAAATTTTTCTTTAAGCTGCGGATGAGCCTCTTGTAAATGCATATCCCTGCTTTCAGGTTGTTCATGCATAAATACCACAATAGGTTTAGCTCGACTTAAGGCATATTCATACTCTAAAGCAAAGTAACTAGCGCCAGAAATAGATTGTTCACCATACTGGCTACCTAACAGTAAAACAACATAATCCGATTCATCAATTTGCCGACGGGCAAGTGTTGTAGTTAAAGGACTTCTATACTCTAAACCCCAAGCAAAAAAACCCATACTGACTAATGTTTGAGAGAGAACCATACGTTCAGGTTGCATCTCGCGGCCTGACGTTGAAATAAAAATCTGATAGCGTGTATCGAGCATAACAATACCCTTATCGCCCCATAATCTTAATATGGCCTAAATAAGCCAAGACTATGAACCGCCCCAAATAAGAAAAAATAAATATAAAAAACGCTTTCTTCTGAATGCCTACAACAGAGCTCAACTCAGATTGTGCAGCGTCCATGTCAATTCTTGTGGAATCATATTCTGTAAAACAGGTTGCAATGCATCGGCATTATTACCACTTACATAACATTCAATACGTGCAACATTCTGACGTATTTGGTCACATAATAACTCATTTTTTATTAAAATACGGGCTGTTTGTCGGGCAACTGCCAATCCCGAATCAACCAGTGTGAATTGGTTATCAAAAAGATGATGAATTGCTTCATTTAAGAACGGATAATGCGTACAACCGAGCACTAAATAGTCAGCCCCTTGATCGGCTGCAGGCTGTAAAACCTCTTTTAATGCATTCAAACAAACAGGACTCATTTGCTGCCCTGCTTCAACACAAGGGACAAGTTCCAAATTGGTTAAAGTTATGACTTTAACACCCGCTGGAACAGCAAATTTTTCCACAACATCTTTAATAAGTTGCCCACGAAAAGTAGCAGGCGTTGCCAATACTGCAACTACTTTAGAACGGGTTTGTAATACGGCAGGTTTTAATGCTGGTACTAAACCAACAATTGGAAAGTGCTCGCCATAATGTTCACGTAAATGGTCAAGACTAAATGCTGAGGCAGTATTACATGCCACAACCGCAATTTTACAACCTTGGCGGTATAACCAATCGACAGCGCGAGCGGTAAGCTCTCTAATTTCTTCATCAGAACGCGGGCCATAAGGAACATAGGCTGTATCGGCATAATAGACAATACGTTCGTTTGGCAAATATCTGGCTATTTCTGCTGCAACCGACATTCCACCAATTCCCGAATCAAAAATACCAATTGGGGCATCTGCTGATGCTTTAGGCATAGATTCTAATTCAGTAAATAAAGGCTGTATGGCTGTCATGGCAGTACTAGAGAGTGTCGGAAAATTTCACTCTATAAAGCTTAAACCTCAAGTGCCTAATTGCAAGTGCAAATTACCACTTTTTAACTGCAAAATGGTTTCACCTTTATCATTTTCGACCAGTGTTCCATAGTTCACGAGATGATAAAAAGCTTGGCGTTGAATAAGCGCATTAATACCAAATCGGACATGCACATAAGGGCGTAATTCGCCTGCATATTCCCGCATAAAAATCGGGTGTTCTGCATCAACCAAAATCACATCTTGATTGGTCGTCGTGAGTTGCAAAAACTGATCACCTGAAATTTCGACCTGATCCACCTGATTGACCAATAAAGGTTCATCTTCAACTTCGATTTCAATTTGTTCTACAGGGGTTTTCAGGTAGAATTTACCCTCTTCTTTCCATAGGACTTTGGTAAATAAATCCAATAGGGCTTGGCGCTTGATTAATTGACCTTCGTGCCACCATTCTCCATTGGCTTTAACCGTTAAATCCATTTTACCGCAATGCTTTGGATGCCATTGCTCTAAAGGTGGGATTGACCTTTTGTGACTTTGCTGTACATCTTTTAAGTATTGTGCAATGTTCATTAAGTTTTTATCATCAGATAACGGTATTTTTCCCATATCCGATGGGGAATTATTTTGATTTACCATAGTTTATGCCTTGCTGACGAGAAAATATGACGACTCAGCCAATTGGCTAGATCATGGTTTAAAACTATACTAGCCAAAACGATAAAAGGCACAATAGCATATTTGCGCCTATGGATTAAAACTCACGGCAGCACCGGATGATCTGACATTACGGTTGCCACCTTTAAGTATTGAGGAGTCCTACATGGAACACATCGAACGCGAATCGATGGAGTTTGACGTTGTCATCGTAGGTGCAGGACCTGCAGGTCTATCTGCTGCGATTAAGATCCGTCAATTAGCGATTGAGAATAACTTACCCGATCTTTCAGTTTGTGTAGTTGAAAAAGGCTCTGAAGTAGGTGCGCATATCTTATCTGGTGCTGTACTTGAACCACGTGCTATTAATGAACTTTTCCCGAACTGGAAAGAAGAAGGCGCGCCTCTTAATGTACCAGTAACTGAAGACAAAACATTCTTCTTGCTTTCAGAAACTACGTCTAAAGAAGCACCTCACTGGATGGTTCCTAAAACCATGCACAATGACGGTAACTATGTTATTTCACTAGGTAACGTAGTTCGTTGGTTAGGTCAAAAAGCTGAAGAATTAGAAGTTTCTATCTTCCCTGGCTTTGCTGCATCTGAAGTGCTTTACCATGAAGACGGTACTGTAAAAGGTATTCAAACTGGTGACATGGGTATTGGTAAAGATGGCGAGCCAACGCATAACTTTACTCCAGGTTATGAGCTTCACGCGAAATATACCCTCTTTGCTGAAGGTTGCCGTGGTCACTTAGGTAAACGCCTGATTGCAAAATACAATCTTGATAAAGATGCTGACCCTCAGCACTACGGTATCGGGATTAAAGAACTTTGGGAAATTGACCCAGCAAAACATAAGCCGGGCTTAGTGATGCACGGTGCTGGCTGGCCATTGGCTGAAACTGGTTCTTCGGGTGGTTGGTGGTTATACCACGCTGAAAACAACCAAGTGACTTTGGGTATGATCGTGGACTTGTCTTATGAAAATCCACACATGTATCCATTCATGGAAATGCAGCGCTGGAAAACTCACCCACTGATTAAACAGTATTTAGAAGGTGGTAAGCGTATTTCTTACGGCGCACGTGCTGTAGTGAAAGGCGGCTTCAACTCATTGCCTAAATTGACTTTCCCAGGTGGTTGCTTAATTGGTGATGATGCAGGTTTCTTAAACTTTGCAAAAATCAAAGGCTCACACACTGCGATGAAATCAGGCATGTTATGTGGTGAAGCTGTATTTGAAGCGATTGCTGCTGGTGTAGAAAAAGGCGGTGACCTTGCGATTGCACGTGTTACTGAAGGCGAAGACTTATTCGTTAAAGAATTAACTTCATACACTGACAAATTTAACAACAGCTGGTTAAAAGAAGAGCTTTATAACTCTCGTAACTTTGGCCCAGCAATGCATAAATTTGGTCAATGGATTGGTGGTGCATTTAACTTTATCGACCAAAATGTCTTTAAAGTGCCATTCACTTTACATGACTTGAAGCAAGACTTTGCTGTATTGAAAACAGTTGATGCAACCAGCTTCAAGCCAAACTATCCAAAACCAGATGGCAAATTAACATTTGACCGTTTGTCTTCTGTGTTTATCTCAAACACTGTACATGAAGAAAACCAGCCAGCTCACTTGAAGCTTACTGATCCTTCAATTCCAGTGAACGTAAACTTACCAAAATGGGATGAGCCTGCACAGCGCTACTGCCCTGCTGGTGTTTATGAAATCATGGAAAATGATGATGGTTCTAAGCGCTTCCAGATTAACGCAGCAAACTGTGTTCACTGTAAGACTTGTGACATTAAAGACCCATCTCAAAACATCACATGGGTAACGCCTGAAGGCGGCGGTGGTCCAAACTATCCAAATATGTAATTCCTTAAAAACTCCCCTCAAATGAGGGGAGTTTTTTATTAGAATATCTTCGATTTTTTACTAAATACCATAACTGTTGGTCCAATGGCTGTATGTGCAGCGCCATAGTCCTGATGAATCTCAATTCGATAATCATCACATTGATAGATATATTTATTGTTCTTTTGCACCCAACCTTTTTGGGGAACCTTAAAATTTTTGAGAATTCTACTTTTAAAAAGATCTAAGTCCGTCTCATAACTTGCCATAGGGCCATCAAGAAAACTCAAACTAAATGAAGTAATCACTTCACTATCCAGATCGTAAGCAATATGATCAACCCAAGTCACGCCTGTTTTTTTGATCTGGGGATCAACCCCATCGGCAAACTCTAAATGGTAACTATCTCCTCCTAACACCACTTGTTTTACTGTAGGGTGAAGCTTTTGAAACTCACGAATATTTTGCCCAACCTTTAAACCTGCGACATTCATAGTTTGTATAGGAGTTTCACAGGTTTTTGCATATGCGATTGAACTAAATAAGGCGCAAGCAGCAAACCCTAAGCATAGATGAGAACTTTTCATCTTTACGTCCTGAAATGAAGTGTATTCACTGTTTTAATTTTTATTAGATTCAAGAACATGGAGCTAAAGCTTTAAATATTTGCTTTAGCCCTTTTTCACCAAGTAATGAAATTCTTTATGACCATTTTCATCTAAGCGTTCTTCTTGCAAAAGCAATTCGTGACCCAAGTGCATACAAAATTTAGGAATATCCCACGAAGTCGAATTGTCTGTTGCGAAGACCTCAACCACGTCTCCAGATTTAGATTTACGAATGGCTTGATGCAACATCATGACAGGTTCCGGACAACGTAAACCACGTGTATTGAGTTGTACAGTAGGTGAAATAGGTTGTTCTGACATAACTAACTCGAACAAATAGAATTTTCACATTTTAGCATAAACCGATCACTGACTTATGAACTGTAACTGGTGTTTACATAACAATATGTGTTTTGTCTTTTACTTTGTTTTATAGATGCATAAGGGCCTTTTCTTCGGTATGATCATTGTATTCATTTGATACATTGAGTCTTTAGGAAAGATCATGCAAGAGGAACCGAGTCCGTCGTGGGGAATGCGAGGCTTACGAAAGTGGTTAGGTACAGCGCCCGAAACCCGAGATGAATTATTAAAACTAGTCCAAAATTCACGTCGTTTTTTAGAACCTGATACTGTTGCCATGCTAGAAGGTGTTCTTGACCTTCCTGCTACAAAAATTCGTGAAGTCATGACGCCGCGAACAGCAATGATCAGTATGCAAGAAGATGATCAGTTACTTGATATTCTTCATGTATTGGTTGAGTCTGCTCACTCACGTTTTCCAGTTTTCTCGGCTGACCAACCCGATAATGTTGTCGGTATATTACTGGCAAAAGATTTACTGCCATTTTTGACTGAACCAAATACCAAATTAGATATTGGCTCGCTTATGCGCCAGCCATTATTTGTGCCTGAAAGCGCTCGTTCAGATCAAGTTCTTCGTATGCTTAAGCATACCCAGACCCATATCGCGATTGTGATTGATGAATATGGTTCAACGGCAGGTCTTGTTACGCTTGAAGATATTCTTGAAGAGATCGTGGGTGAAATTGAAGACGAACATGATACTGCTGATGAAGATGCACAGTACATTGTTCCAGATAGTGACCACACTGTAGCGAATGCATGGATGGTGCAGGCACTTACACCAATTGAACACTTCAACACTGTTTTAGATGCTGATTTTTCTGACGATGAAGTAGAAACTGTCGGCGGTTTATTGCTTCAAGAAATTGGTTTAGTCAGTGATTTACAAGGTCAGACTGTTGAACTTGGAAAGTGGTTATTTACGATTGTTGAAGCAGATGCCCGCACTATTCATCTGATTCGAGCTGTACGTCAATGAGAGCATACTTTGAAAAGCTGTTAGATTCTTCGCAACAACAAAAACAGCTTCCTTTAATTTTTCCATTGCTCATTGCTTTATTTTCAGGTGCCGTGTTTAGTTTTGCACTGGCACCTTATTATTGGTGGTGGCTGGCAATTTTGTCTCCTGCCCTACTCTATGCAACATTGCATAAACGCTCAGCCAAACAAGCATTTGCGATTGGTTGGAGTTATGGTTTTGGTTTATGGTTTGTAGGGGCTTTCTGGCTCTATACATCTATCCATGTATACGGCGATACCAATGCCTTTTTAAGCGTATGTATGATTGCTGTTATGGCTCTTGTGATGGGGTTATTTACAGCATTTCAAACTTGGGTTTATCGACGTTTCTTCCCTGAAACACCGCTGACTTTCGCCCCCCTCTGGATTGTTTTTGAGTGGGCTAAAACTTGGGTATTTACAGGTTTCCCATGGCTATTTGTAGGGTACGCTTTTACCGAACGTTTACTTGATGGCTATGCACCGCTATTTGGTATTTATGCAATTTCTTTCGTGGCAATTGTATTGGCGTGTGCTTTAGTCGAAGTTCTACGTAAGCGTATTTTCTGGGTTATTCCTGCTGCCCTATTAGTTTTGGGTGCATGGGCAGCATCATATATTCAGTTTGTAGAACCTAAAGCGGCTAAACCTCTTAGCGTTTCACTCATTCAAGGTAACATTCCACAAGATTTAAAATGGCTAACTGAATATCAAGTTAGAACATTAGAAATTTATGCAGGTTTGACTCAATCTGAATGGGGCCGTGACTTAATTGTATGGCCTGAGTCTTCAATTCCGCTCTTCCAAACCGACATTGAACCGTTTTTGGATGCCATGGATGCGCAAGCGAAAAAGAACCATACAGCTTGGGTAACTGGCATTCCTTATTGGGATGTCGCGAAATCACATCAAGTTGGTAGTCCTCAGTATTACAACAGCATTATGGCTTCTGGTAGCGACTCAAGCGGTCTCTATAAAAAACAGCGTCTTGTGCCGTTTGGCGAATATATTCCATTGTCAGGTTTACTGTCATGGGTTTTACCTGCCATGCAAAATGACATTAGCATGAGCGGTTTTACACGTGGCGAGAGCAACCAGAAACCACTTTTAATTAAAGGGCATGCGCTTGCGGCTGCAATTTGTTATGAAGTGGCATATCCAAACCTGACACGTCGTAATGCAGAAGACAGCGACTTCTTGGTGACTGTATCTAATGATGCTTGGTTTACGGGTACTGCTGGCCCATGGCAACATTTACAAATGGTGCAGATGCGTGCAAAAGAAAATGGTCGCTGGTTTATTCGTGCAACCAACACAGGTGTAACAGCGTTTATCGATCAAAATGGTCATATCACTGAAAAAGCACCGCTCGATAAAGAGTTTGTCTTGAGAGGCGATTTACCTGCCATGCAAGGCCAAACTCTCTATAACCGTTTAGGTGATTATCCAATTTTAGGATTTGCAGTATTACTGTTGGTTTTAGGTTGGATCTATCGTCCACGTCAAGTTGATGTGTCTTATAAATCACGTCGCTAAATTATAATAGCTTTGTACCCAGAGGAACTTCAAACTCTGGGATACAAAGTGCAACATCGCCATCTGCGTTATGAAACCCTGTCACCAAGCATTCTGATTGGATAGGCCCTATTTGTTTTTTAGGGAAATTTACGACAGCAACCACTAATTTACCAATCAAGTCCTGAGGTTGATAAAGTTTAGTAATCTGAGCACTCGATTTACGTACACCCAATTCTTCACCAAAATCTACATGCAAAATATAAGCAGGTTTACGCGCTTTTTCAAAAACCTCAGCTTGAATAATTTTACCCACACGAAGCTCTACTTTTAAAAAATCATTCCACTCGATCTGTTCCACTTTATATTTCTCATATTCTTAAATCTTCAAATCAAAAATACACAATATAAAAAAATAAATTATTTATGTTTAATTTGAAAATTCCATGTTAAATTAAGTCCGCTGATTCAAAAGCCGTAAACGTTTACGTCAATCAACGTTCCAACATACCTCCAACAAGGCTTGGAGCTATTTGTTCAAAATATTTTTATATTTTGAATGGCACGGGCGTTTGTTGGTTTACGGAGTCAAAATGGAAAACCAAAAAACTTTCTATAGTTTTAAGAAACTTCCAAGTCGCTATACTGCTATTGTTTTACCTTTTTTTCTATCCATCATTATGACTTTTGTAGTGTCTATGGTCAGTACTTTACGAAGTTTAGGATTAGAAGAGTTTTCTATAAATGTCTGGATGTCTGCATGGATCATTTCTTGGTTAATTGCTTTTCCAACACTACTTTTGGTATTACCTGTCGTTCGTAAAATCACGGCACTATTAGTAGAGCCTGTTTAAAAAAATGAAAACGTAGATGTTGAATCTACGTTTTATCTAAAAATTTGGTTTTAAATATCGTTAAAAAGCGATTGATAATTGCAAAGATAAATAAGCAACTAGACTTGATAAAAAAACCATGGGTACATAGCGATAAGCTTTAAAAAGTAACTGTTCATATTTAGAAGATATTTGTTTAGCTTGCCATACACTCGCTTTTAATGCAGTGAAAAAACTCACCATTAACCATGCGCTCACAATACTTAATGCAAAGAAGCCAATCATGATTTGACTGCTACCTTCTGTACTCAGCCATAGTTTTAATGAAACTTCAGCAATGGGTAATAATGCTAAAATCAATAGGACAGACTTAAGCATCGCCCAATGAAACTGATTTAGTTCATCAAGTACGAGAAATGCTTTCATTTAATCTCTCCTATAGTTTTATAAAGTGATTTTTATTTATTATGCAAAGCTTTTATTTAAATATATAGCTTATTTCCTCTCATATTTTAACTTTCTTGTAACTATTAAATATGGGAATAATTCTTATTTTAAATCTCAAATCTAATTATTAACTTTATTATTTTATTTTCAACAGCTTATTATATTTTCGTGATTAAGAAAGATTATCAATTCGAATTATCAATTTCTCTTACTCTCCGAATCGATAATCTCTCTTATATTTTAATTAAGGCTGGTAATAAATATCTGCATCGTTACCTTCACCACCTTCTTTACCATCTGCACCAAATGAATATAGGTCAAAAGGATGGCCGTCTTTTCCAGGAATGACATATTGAATATCATTTTTCCAACTGTCTTTAGGGTAACCACCTTTCACATAACCACCCGGCATCCAGTTTTTTGCTGTAGCAGGTTGGTTAATAAGTGCATCTAGTCCACCTTCTTGCATAGTTGGGAAATGCCCGTTATCAAGCTTGTACTGATCTAAAGCACCCGCTACACCCTTCAAGGTAATTTGAGTCGTATCGATTTTAGCTTTTTCACTACGGCCCATAACGTTCGGTACGATTAAAGCAGCCAATACGCCTAAAATGACAATCACGACCATAACTTCAATAAGGGTAAAGCCTGACGCACGTTTCATTCGAGCACCGCTCGAACGTGCCGCAAGTCCGAAAGCTGTGCTTGAGGAACAAACATCTGATACAGAGCTATGCTCAGAATGATACGTTGGCTCAAGCTGATTTGAAACCGCAGCTTCACTATGTTGTTTCATCACTGTTTCGCTTTGAATATTTTTTACTTTCATCATTATCTCTAATATCAAAGTTATTAAATCATATTGTTCATATTTACGATTGGCAGCATAACCGCAATTACAATAATCAACACAATGCTTGCCATTAATACCAGCATAAGCGGTTCAAGTAATGCCAATAAGGTTGAAATAAATGTCGTCACCTCACGGTCTTGCATAGTCGACGCACGTTCCAGCATACGGTCAAGCTCACCTGATGCCTCACCACTTCGAATCATTTGTACCATCATTGGTGGGAAATAACCACTGCGCTCCAATTGCGTACCCAAGTTACCACCTTCTGTGACACGTTCAGCAGCATGAGCAATTGAGTCACGGATCACCCAGTTATTGGTCACAGCCGCACCAATTTTTAAGGCGTCCACCAATGGCACACCCGAACGAGTCAAAATAGACAAGGTACTGGCAAAGCGTGCAGCATTAATACCACGGGACAGTTTACCGAATAATGGCAATTTGAGTGTTAAGCGATCAAAAGCATAATGACCAGCCGTTGTTTTTAAAAACCGTACAAAGGCAACAACGCCTATCACAGCAAAAAGAATAATAAACACCCACGCATGGCGAATAAAATCACTCGCTTTCATTAAAGCGACTGTAATCCATGGTAAGGCATCTTTACTTTGATCGAAGGTTTTTACAATCTCTGGGACAACGTAGGTCATTAATCCCATCACAATACCAAATGACATGAGCATTAAAATGATCGGGTAAATCATGGCACCTTGAACTTTCTTTTGCATGGCAAAACGGTTCTCGGTGTAGTCTGATAGCTGATCTAAAATCAGATCTAAATGACCTGAACGCTCACCTGCCGCAACCGTTGCAATATAAAGGTCAGGAAAACGACCTGACTGTTGCATGCCTTGCGCGAGTGAATGCCCTTCCAATACTCTTGAGCGAACCGAAAGTAAAAGATTTTGTACATGGGCTTTTTCGCTTTGCCTGCTCACGGCACGTAAAGCTTCTTCTAGAGGAATTGCAGCAGCAACCAAAACGGAGAGTTGTCTAGTCATCAGTGCCAAATCATAAGCACTAAACTTTTTCTGGAATAATCCGTGACTTTGATGCTTATCTTTTTGCTCAACAGGGTCAACGCTAATCGGAGTCCATGCTTTATCGCGTAATTGTTGGCGAATCTGACGTGCTGAGTCTCCCTCAAGCACCCCCTTTTGCTGCTTCCCTGAAGCATCAATAGCAGTAAATTGATATGCAGGCATGGTAATGTTCTAATTTTCCAAAAATAATAGTCGCTGCTGTTGCATCTATGCTACGCAATCATTCATATTCATTCTATAGCCTGTGTAGAATACCCAAGTCCTCTTCACGACGCTATGCCGTTTTTTAAAATTGACGAAATGAGCCTCTATGACCATAACGCCAAAGCCTGATTCAGTTGTTTATCGTGTGCGTGTTGCCGTACCTGTGCATCTGTACGACACTTTTGACTATACACTCACCAAAGCACAATATGAACGGGCTCAGGTAGGTTCACGCGTCGCGATTTCATTTGGACGGCAGAACCTGATTGGTATCATTACTGAAAAAGTTGACCCACAAGAATCATTTACAGGTAACTTTCAGCTTAAAGCCATTTCTGAACTTTTAGATGATGAACCTATTTTAGATGAACAAGTTTTAAGTTTATTGACATGGTCAGCACAATATTACCAATTTCCGATTGGTGAGGTGATGCAAACGGCCCTACCCGCGTTATTGCGTCAGGGTAAACCGATGGATGTGTTGTTTCATTTATGGAAAATCATTCCTTGTGACAATGTTGAAGCCCTGTTAAAGCGTTCCATTAAGCAACAAGATGCATATCAAATTTTAAAATTGCACCCTACAGGTACTACAGAAAATATTCTTAATTTAAGTGGCGTAGAAACGGCTACACTCAAAGCACTTCAAAAGAAGGGGCTAATAGACTGTACACTTGAGCCTCATGACTTTAGCCCAGCACCTGTGCAATTGGCTCAAATGCCACTCACATTAAATGATGACCAAAAGAAAGCAACTCAGCACGTCATTAATGCACAGCATCAATACCAAGCATTTTTACTAGATGGCTTAACTGGAAGTGGTAAAACTGAAGTTTATTTGCACATCATGCATGAGGTGCTAAAGCAAGGTAAGCAAGTACTGGTGTTAGTGCCTGAAATTGGTTTAACTCCCCAAACTATTTCTCGCTTTAAGTCTCGTTTTAACTGTGATATTGCTCTATTACATTCAGGCTTAAATGACTCTAAACGCTTACAAGCATGGCAACAGGCTCAAACTGGCAAAGCCTCTATTATTTTAGGGACTCGCTCAGCCATCTATACACCGCTGCCACGTTTGGGCCTTATCATTTTAGATGAAGAGCATGACCTGTCTTATAAACAGCAAGAAGGTTTCCGTTATCATGCGCGTGATGTCGCGCTTTATCGGGGCCACTTACAAGGCTGCCCTGTTATTTTAGGTTCAGCGACCCCAAGCATTGACAGTTATTACTTAGTCGAAACTGGCAAGTTAACTTCACTGCAACTGAACCAACGTGCAGGCCATGCGCTTTTACCTAAAATGCATTTGATTGACCTTAAAATTGTCAAAAAGCAGCATGGTATTAGTCAGCCTTTAATCGAGCAGATTAAAAATACGCTAGCAAGAAAAGAACAGGTTTTAATTTTTTTAAACCGTCGTGGCTATGCACCTGTATTGGTTTGTGAAAGCTGTGGATGGCAAGCAAATTGCCCGCATTGTGATGCGCATTTTACGTTACATACTCAGCCTTATTCTTATTTACATTGTCACCACTGCGGCACGGTTCATCGCCTGCCAGACCACTGCCCTGAGTGTCAGCAGAAGAGTTTAAAAACTTTAGGTGCCGGAACAGCCAAAGTTGAAGAGCACTTACAAGAACTATTTCCAGACTATGATGTGATTCGTGTTGACCGTGACAGCACAAGTCGTGTCGGTAGCTGGCAAAAAATCTATGATCGTATTCATCAAAACAAACCCACAATTTTGCTCGGTACTCAAATGTTGGCAAAGGGTCACCATTTTCCGCATGTGACCTTGGTTGCTATTTTAGATATTGATGCGGGTTTACTGAGTGTCGATATTCGGGCGCCAGAACGTACTGCACAGTTGATTGTACAAGTGGCTGGTCGTGCAGGTCGTGGAGAACACAAAGGTCATGTTTATTTACAGACTTTAAGGCCAGATCATCCTTTACTCACCACACTCATCGAAAAAGATTATCGGGCAGTCGCAAAACAAACTCTGGCTGAGCGTAAAGTTGCATTACTGCCGCCTTATCGTTATGCAGTTTTAATTCGTGCTGAGTCAAAAGATCGTGACTATACCTTGCATTTTTTAAATGAAGCTGCCGAGCAACTTCGCCAAATTGCAGGTGATATTGTTGATATTTGGGGGCCAATTCCCGCACCAATGGAACGTAAAGCAGGACGTTACCGGGCACATATGGTGATTTTGTCTGCCGACCGTGCTCGTCTGCATTTTTACTTAAGACAATGGTGGGCTCAGTTGGTTCATGCACCAAGACAGCATCAACTCAGACTCTCTATTGATGTTGACCCACAAGAATTTAGTTAGATGATTTGAATATCATGGTGTGAAGAAGCCTTTTTGGCTTTACACTTAAAAAAGACTAATACATTCGAGGCAATGAATGTCATTCCTACTGCAAGCAACAATCTTTCTTGGAGCTTCTCTGATTTTAGTCCCTCTTGGCAAACGCCTAGGGATAGCAACAGTTTTAGGTTATTTATTTACAGGCATTCTTCTAGGTCCTAGTGTTTTAAATATTGCACATGACCCTGAAGCGATTATGGAACTGGCTGAGTTTGGCGTGATCTTACTTATGTTCTTAATTGGACTAGAGTTACGTCCACAACGTTTATGGGAAATGCGTGACTCCATTTTCGTGATGGGCAGTTTGCAAGTGGTGATTACGGGCGTAATTCTCATGCTCACCATATTGCTACTATTTCAGCAACAACTTGCTGCCAGCTTTGTCATTGGTTTTGCGCTTGCGCTGTCTTCTACAGCCTTTGTATTACAACTACTGACTGAAAAACAACAGCTCAACACCACCTACGGTCAACAATCGTTTTCAATTCTGCTTTTCCAAGATATTGCAGCAATTCCTTTACTGGCAGTGATTCCACTGTTGGCAGGAACTGAATCTACCCATCACGGTATTGCTTACTTTGCTGCCATCATCGCGACATTCAGTGGTCTGTTTTTATTTAGTCGCTATGTCATGCGTCCATTTTTCCGTTTCGTTGCAAAAAGCGGTGCAACTGAACTGATTACCGCAGTAGGGTTATTTATTATTCTTGCTGTTGTTCTACTCATGGATACTTTAGGCATTAGCACAACTCTAGGTGCTTTCCTCACTGGCGTACTTTTGGCCGACTCAGAATTCCGTCATGAACTTGAAGCAAGTATTGCTCCGTTTAAGGGACTATTACTTGGTTTGTTCTTTATGACCGTAGGCATGACCACGCAACTGTCGTTACTGATTGAAATGCCTTGGCTCATTATTGGTGGAGCGATTGGCCTACTCATCATCAAAACCCTCGTGTTGACTGCCATTGCCCGTTATAAAAAATACAGTTGGAACAATAGCCTGCTGCTTGGAACTTGCTTGGCTCAAGGTGGTGAATTTGCTTTTGTCATTTTAAGTCTTGCGAAAAGTGAAAAGATTTTAACCGATGCTTTATTAGAGCCTGTTACGCTAATTGTGACGTTGTCGATGGTCCTGACACCAGTGATTTACTGGATTATGGCAACTAAAATCATTCCTTTGTTTAATAAAGAACGTCCACCTGAGTATGATGAAATTCCTCAACAAGATAATCCAATTATCATTGCTGGGTTTGGCCGATTTGGACAAATTATTGCGCGTATTGCCCGCTTGCAGCACTTAGGCTTTACTGCCATCGATAATAACCTTCACCAAGTGGACTTTGTGCGTCGATACGGCGGCAAACTCTATTATGGCGATGTGACCCAGCCTGATTTACTTCGCTCAGCAGGTATTGAAAAAGCCCAAGTATTTATTTTGGCAATTGATGATGTCGAAGACTCTATGAACGTTGCACGACATTTAAGATTGAACTATCCACACATAAAACTATTAGCACGCGCTCGTGACCGCCACCATGTACACCTGTTAAGAGATTTAGGGGTTGAGTATATTTGGCGTGAAACTTATTTATCATCATTAGGTATGGCTTATCGCGCTTTACGTGAACTCGGTATTTCCGATGAACAAGCTTATAACAATATCGAAATCTTTCGAGATTATGATGAGAAATTACTCATTCAGCAGCAAAGCATTTATACCGATGAACAAAAAGTTTTTGAAACTCATCGTAATGCACTGGCTGAACTTGAACACCTATTTGAAAGCGATGCACAGCAAGCCACTTCAAGACATGACGTTAACTTAAAGCGTCATTTACAACCAAATCGTATCGACATTACACGAGATCACGAAGAATAACTTGAGATTTCGCAAAATGGCTATATTAAGGACTTATTCACATTGCCTAAATGATTGCGACAATCGGTACAAAAGTTGCCGTTGTCCTGCTTGCAGCTTCGCTGCATTCCCTAAGCTTGATTAAACCGAAGTTGTTATAATCTGCTTAGGGCCCTGGAGAATATTATGTCTGATTTACGCCAACGCTTTTATATAGAGGACTTTCCTGTTCGCGGTGAAGTAGTTCATCTAGAAGAAGCATTACAAACTATTTTAGCTCAACGCGACTACATGCCTGCGGTTAAAATTCTACTAGGCGAGATGTTGAGCGCGACTGCATTACTTGCAAGTACTTTAAAAATCAAAGGCCGTATCAGCTTGCAAATCCAGGCTAGCGGCTCGTTTAAATGGGCTATGGCTGAATGTAACCATTTAGGCGAAGTTCGCGCTTTAGCAGACTACGAAACAGATCCACGTTTTGTTGAAGCAACTGACAGCAGTACAGTCCTTAGTGCTTTAGTTAATCCAATTTTATTTATTAACATCGAACCTGAGCATGGTGAGCGTTATCAAGGGATCGTACCTCTTGACCAAACAAATCTAGCGGGTTGTTTGATGCAGTATTATGATTTATCTGCTCAAATTCCAACTCGTATTGTATTGGCAAGTACAGCTAAACGTTCTGGTGGTTTACTCATTCAGTTATTACCTCGTCATGATGAGGAAGAGCAAAAACTAGTTGATGAAGACCTATGGCCACGTTTGACTATGCTGACTGAAACGCTTAAGCCTGAAGAATTAACAGAACTTTCAGCGAATGAAATTTTGTATCGTCTCTATAACGAAGAAGAAGTACGCTTACCAGAAGTTGAACACTTAAAATTTGGCTGTACGTGTTCTAAAGAACGTTGTGCTAAAGCACTCATTCAAATTGGTGTTGATGCTGTTCATGAAACATTGGAAGCTCAAAACCCAATTCAAATGGATTGCCAGTTCTGTAACACTCGTTACGAGTTCACTGCTGAGGAAGCACTGGGTTTATTTGGCGAACATTTGAGTTAATTACTCACTTCATAAAAAGGCGGTCAAACCGCCTTTTTATTTATCTATAGTTTTTTGATGATAATTTTCAGCATCTTATTTTAAATCAGTTAATATGAGCTTACTTTATAGCCTAATAAACAAGATGCTTATATTTCATGAATTATTTTGATTATTTTCTCTTTATTTTTAGTGTCATTATTATGATTGCTACCCCTGGCCCAGTCATGATTTTAGTGGCAAGCGCTGGGCTTAAAGGCGGCTATAAAAAAGCACTGGAAACCATTTTTGGTACAAACCTCGCCTCACTAGTTTTAATTTTTATTTCAGTACTCGTGCTTAAAGGTGTACTCGGTATTAATGAAAGCTATTTAAATATTGTTCGTGTTTTAGGCTGTCTCTATATTGGCTATTTAGGATTTAGTATTCTTAGAGAAGTCATCCAAGCTCCGCATCCTGAGTCAATACAAACTGTTTCTGCCCAAAATGGTGGTTTTAAAAAAGGCTTTTTGGTGGGTATTTCAAATCCTAAAGATATTATTTTCTTTTCGGCTTTCTTTCCTCAGTTTGTCTCTATTTCACCTAACTTAAATTTCAGTTTGACCCTTCTTACGCTGACATGGATTATTTTAGATTTTTTAACCCTATCTTTGGTTTATGTATTTTTCCGTCGCCTTTCTAACAGCCACTTATACCCTAAAATACTCGGCTTATGCGGTCTATTGCTTTTATTAATTGCCTTATACGGTTTATATCAGACTTTTATGTAAAGATTGAGAGGCATAACCCTAATCGACTTATGTCTCTTACACCTTGCCTCTCCATTTCTGTAAGAGAACAACTCTTATACAATCTAGCTCATTGAAAGCCTTAAAAATTGTTTCATAATGAAATAAACAACACCATCGTGATAAAACATTATGGCCAAAAATTATTATGAAGAATTAGGGGTTACACGAGAAGCCTCTGCTGATGAAATTAAAAAAGCATATCGGAAATTAGCTCGTAAATATCACCCCGATATCAGCAAAGAAAAAGATGCAGAAGAAAAGATGCAGGCAATTAATGTTGCCTATGACACGTTAAGCAATGCAGAAAAAAAAGCTGAATATGACCAAATGTTAGATCACCCACAGGGCTTTAATGACTTTGGTCAAGGTGCAGCTCAAGGTGGATTTGATGGCGCGCGTTTTTATCGTCAGGGCTTTACAGGCGGCAGTGGTGAACAAGCTGACTTTAGCGGTTTTGAAGACTTATTTGGTCGCTTTGGTGCTGGTTTTGGCGGTGGGCAACAACAATACCAAAGACAACAACGTAGTTACCGAGGTGAAGATCAACATGCCAGCATAGAGGTCGATCTTGATATTGCCTATCATGGATCAACACAACAGATTACCTTACAAATTCCGACTGTGAATGTTTATGGTGAGCCTGAGGTACAACGAAAAACCCTACAGGTGAAAATACCTAAAGGCATGAAGGAAGGCCAACAAATTCGCCTAAGCGGACAAGGACAAAGTGGCATCAATGGTGGTGCCAACGGCGATCTTTATATCGAGATTCAATATAAAGATACAGACCGTGTTCATGTGGAAGGCAGTGATGTATATTTAACTATAGACGTAGCACCGTGGGAGGCAGCATTAGGTCAAGGTATTGAAGTAAAAACACCTGCTGGGTCGTTACATGTCAATTTACCTAAAAATGCAAAACAAGGACAACAGCTACGTTTAAAAGACAAAGGGATACCAAATAAAACGCCAGGCCATCTTTATTTAATTTTAAATATTGTATTCCCACCTGCGCATTCTGAAAAAGAAAAAGAAGCGTATCAGCAATTGGCAGAAGCCTTTGCTTCATTCGAACCTCGTTCATCTCATTAGGGAGCAAGATCATGACAACCATCCATTATCGAGAAATTGTATGTGACGGCCACACCTTTAGTGCTGAAGTCGTTGATGAACAATGTACATTTGACTTGCAACAATTTGCTCAAGCCTGTGGTCAAAGCCCGGACTGGATTCTAGAGCTCATTGAGTACGATATTTTAGCGATTGAAAATACCCCTGAAAAACATCAGTTCATGGGTGAAGATGTCGTCCGCGCTCGTAAAGCGTATCGTTTACAACGAGACTTTGATGCAAGCCTTGCAGCAGTTGCGGTGATGTTAGATTTGATTGATGAAGTGCAACAGCTTAGAAAACAGTTGAAGCATTTTCATTAAGATTTTTTCTCAATAACTTTTTCAAAAAGGCATGAGCTAACGTGATGGGCGGCATGGATGCCGCCTTTTGGACTGCGGTAACATGGATGTACCGTCAGTCCAAAAAAGGGGTTTTGTTACTTTTGCCCAGTCAAAAGTAAGGATATGCCTATACAATAAGTATCAAATTAATCCCTAAATTTGAGGCAGTACTAACAAATCAACTTTACTGATCTTTGAAAATTCCTATTACTTCAACCGAGTAATCTTCTCCACTTCCTTCAAAGTCTGCTTAATCGGTTCATACTCCAAAAACCAGAACAAATTCATACGCTCTTCACGATGCTGCTGCGCCAATAAATCAATAACACTTTTCTCACCACGTCCCACCAAATGCTGTCGATAGAAGTAGTACAGCAATAAAACCGTACTGAGCAACATGACACCGAGCATAATCCAAAAACCCACTGGCGATTTAAGCCCTGGAATAAACTCAAAGTTCATCCCGTAAATACCGGTTAGAAGTGTGAGAGGTGCAAATACGGCCGTAATAATGGCAAGAATACGCATGTTCTCATTGGTCTGGTTCGCAATTGCTGAGAAATGCAAATCAATCGCTGACTGAATCGCACTCCGTAAGCGTAAAGTATGTTTTTGAATACGCTCGACATGACTCATTAAATCATTCAAACGAACTAACAGAAGATCTTGAGAACTATGCGTCCGCTCACCAATCACATGATGATAATTTTCTACAATTTCATCCCGAAACTCTTGTAGGGTTTCAATTTGTTCTTCACAAAGGTTTTCGACCTGTTGAAAGGCCATGTTTTCATGAAACAGTTGATGCCATTGTTTAAAACGGCGATTGCCCTGTAATAATTGTTGCTGCCAGTGCTCAACCCTTCTGGTTAAAGGTGAACGAATATCAAGATAACCATCCACCATGCTATTCAGCAGACGTAAACATAAATCTACAGGTGAATTAGGCAACTTACGGGTTTTGTTTTGTTCTTCTAGAGTTTTACATAAAATATTTTCAAGACGTTGAATATAGTTTTCAATCGACTTGTTGCCCTGCTCACGTACGCTAATGAGAACTTTAGGGGTAAAAATAAAACTAATTGGCGTGGTGGCTAAGCCAAATACACTCTCATGTGATTCCCCATTTTTAATTTCATCATCAGGTGTAACAAGCTTTCTAAAAATAAGCAGGTCATATTCTTCAAGCGTATCAAAGGCGCAAGGGTGCTCAATATTCGCAATATCTCGCATATGAAATTCATTAATTGCGACATCTGCAAGCTGCTGAATTTCTTGTTGCCATTCTTCATTATGGTTAACAACATCAGATCTCACACTATCAATCCAGAAAAACTCCAGAACATGTTCAGTGTGCTTTTCTCGGCTCAAAAAAACATAGCCATCCTTTTGATGACGATAAAAATAATAAACCTGCATACCACGTCGATCTATTTGTGTGTTACTTGCATCATGCCATAAAAAAAGCCCGCATCAAGCGGACTTTTTTAGTGAGTTAAGCAATTATGCTTGCTCAATATCCTTCATAGTCAATTTGATACGACCACGGTTGTCAACATCAGCAACTTGTACTTTCACTTCCTGACCTTCTTTAAGAACATCAGTTACGTTCGCAATACGCTCATTCGAGATTTGCGAAATATGAAGAAGACCATCAGTACCTGGCATAATGTTTACGAACGCACCAAATTCTACGATACGGATAACTTTACCGTCATAGATTTTACCTGGTTCAACTTCAGCAGTAATCGCTTGGATTTTTGCAATCGCAGCTTTAGCAGCAGCTTTAGTTTCACCAAATACGCGAACTGTACCGTTATCTTCAATATCAATTGCAGCTTTAGTTTCTTCAGTAATTTGACGGATAGTTGCACCACCTTTACCAATTACGTCACGGATTTTGTCCGGATTAATAGTAATTACTTCAAATGTTGGAGCATGCATTGAAATTTCAGGACGAGCGCGTGAAATTACTTTGTTCATTTCATTAAGGATGTGCATACGACCAGCAAATGCTTGGTTTAACGCAACTTCCATAATTTCTTCAGTAATACCTTCGATCTTGATGTCCATTTGAAGTGCAGTAATACCGTTTGCAGAACCTGCTACTTTAAAGTCCATGTCACCAAGGTGGTCTTCATCACCTAAGATGTCAGAAAGTACAGCGAAACGCTCGCCTTCTTTCACTAAGCCCATTGCGATACCAGCAACTGGTGCTTTAAGTGGAACACCTGCATCCATAAGAGATAATGATGCGCCACATACAGAAGCCATTGAAGATGAACCGTTAGATTCAGTAATGTCAGATACAATACGGATCACGTACGGGAAGCGGTCAGCGGCAGGAAGAACTGCTTGAACACCACGACGTGCTAAACGACCATGACCAATTTCACGACGCTTAGGACCAGACTCACGACCTGTTTCACCTACAGAGTATGCAGGGAAGTTGTAGTGCAACATGAAGTTGTCAGTCTTAGTACCAGAAAGCGTATCAACCATTAACGCATCACGTGTGTTACCCAAAGTTGTTGTTACCAACGCCTGAGTTTCACCACGTGTAAATAATGCAGAACCGTGTGCACGGTCTAATACGCCAACTTGAACGTCGATCGCACGAACAGTTTTAGTATCACGACCATCAATACGTGGCTTACCAGACAAGATGTTGTCACGTACTGTACGGTATTTAAGGTCTTCAAATAATTCGTTTACTTCATCAGCAAGACCAGTTTCGTCATTTTCAGGAACGAACTGAGCTAAAGCTTCTGCATAAAGTGCATCTAATGCTGCATAACGATCTTGTTTAACCGCAATCGTATACGCTTCAGAAATTTTAGCTTCGAAAGCTGCTTTTAATTGCTCACGAAGTGTTTCATTTTTAGCTGGAGCAACCCAAGTTGATTCCACTGCACCAGCAGCAGCAGCAAATTCTTTAATTGCTTGAATCGCGATTTGCATTTCGTCATGACCGAAAAGCACTGCACCAAGCATTTGGTCTTCTGAAAGTTCTTTTGCTTCAGATTCAACCATTAATACAGCCGCTTCTGTACCAGCAACCACAAGGTCAAGGTCAGACTGAGCCATTTGTTCAAAATTCGGGTTTAAAACATATTCACCGTTAATTAAACCAACACGAGCTGCACCGATTGGGCCACGGAATGGTGTACCTGCAATTGCTAATGCAGCAGAAGTACCTAACATTGCAGCAATGTCAGCTTCCATAGTTTTGTCAGAAGAAACAACTGTTGCTGTTACTTGAATTTCGTTGAAGTAACCTTCTGGGAACAATGGACGGATTGGACGGTCAATAAGACGTGAAATTAAAGTTTCAGCTTCAGAAGCACGACCTTCACGCTTACCGTAACCACCAGGGATACGACCAGCTGCATATTGTTTTTCTTGATAGTTAACTGTTAACGGGAAAAAGTCTTGACCCGCTTTTGCTTTAGATTGAGCAACAACTGCAACTAAAACAGTTACGCCACCCATTGTAATTAAAACTGTATTTGCTTGACGTGCAACGCGACCCGTTTCTAAAACGACTTGATGTTGACCGAACTGGAATTCTTTACGAACGATGTTAAACATTGACATGTATTGTATTTTCCTAATTTTATTCTAGTGAGACCCCTAAGGTTTGGCATTCAGACTACAACTATTGGTAGATAAATGACAAAGCTTAGAAGCCATCACACTAGACCAAAAATTTTAAATAATATTAAACGCAAAGAAGGAGCGCACAAGCGCCCCTTCTATAAATCGCCTAACGGTTGATTAGGCGAAACTTTCTTTCCAGAAACAAAGCATAGCAACATGCGATAAACCGAAAACAAAGCAAAATCGAATTAACGACGTAGACCTAAAGCACCGATCAAAGCAGTGTAACGCTCGTGGTCTTTACCATTTAAGTAGTCAAGTAATTTACGACGTTGGTTAACCATACGGATCAAACCGCGACGGCTATGGTGGTCGTGTTTGTGAGCTTTAAAGTGACCTTGTAAATCATTGATTTGAGCAGTCAATAAAGCTACTTGTACTTCTGGTGAACCAGTGTCGTTTTCAGCGCGAGCAAATTTAGCAATGATCTCTGCGCGGTCTGCATTAGTTAAAGCCATTCGATTTCTCCGAGATGCTTAAAAAATAAAATGATATGAATCAGTTGAGCGCAACTGACTGCCGTGCATCACTACAGCAAGTTGCCTATTTTAAGGTATCTATATATGGATTGCAAAATTGTTTTCAGTTACCTGTCATTTTAGACACTGACATCAGTCTCTTAACCCTGCACACTTGGCCTTCAATAAAAAGAAAGAAACGCGAGGGACGTGTGAAAATATTTTCGACCAACACCTGTCCAGTACCAGACGAGATTGGATCGGTCATTCATCACAAAGATGAGGTACCTGCTGAACAAGGTGGAATGAATGAACGTCAGGTTCAAAAGATCTGGAAAAGTATTGAGTCACTCTATAAAACTGGGAACTATCCACTCATTACTTTTTGTTTACGTAGACAGGGGAAAATTTTATTAAATCGAAGCATTGGCTATGCTCAAGGCAACTCTCCAGAAGGTTTGCAAAATAATGCAATCATCGCAACGCCGGATACTCCGGTTTGCTTATTTTCAGCATCCAAAATGATTACTGCCATGTTGATACATCTTTTAGATGAAAAAGGTGAAATCAACTTACTTGACCCCGTCAGTTATTACATTCCTGAATATGGTGTAAATGGGAAGCGCCGTGCGACGATCTTTCATTTATTAGCACATCGGGGAGGCATTCCTTACGTTGATGGAGAAGTCACTCCTGAACTGCTTTTCGATAAAGATGAAATTTTAAAGCGCTTATATGCAGCAAGACCCGTTTCTCCAGCAGGCAATCACCTTGCTTATCATGCTGTAACCGCAGGTTATATTTTAGGTGAAATTATTGAACGAGTCACAGGACAAGACCTTCGCCAATTTGTGCATGAGACCATCGAGAGACCGATGGATATGCCTTATTTCAACTATGGTTTGAAACCAGAATATCGCTCCAAAGTCGCACTCAATTGTGCAACAGGTTTACATCCTCGCTTAGGAACAGATCATTATCTCAATCATGTACTAGGTGGTGGCTTACAACTCGCTGTAGATGTGACCAATGATAGCCGTTTTATGGATACCATCTGCCCTGCCGGCAACATTTATACCAGTGCTGAACAAGCCGGACGCTTCTTTGAAATGCTTTTAAGTGGGGGAAGCTACCAAGGCAAGCAAATTTTAAGTGAAAAAACAATTTTTAGAGCAACCCTCCCCACCACAGGAGTTAATATTGACCGAACCTTATTAATACCGATGCGTTATGCACTAGGTCCCATGCTCGGTAGCAATCCAGTAGGTTTATTTGGTCCAATGACGGGACAAGCTTTTGGTCATCTCGGTTTCTCTAATATTTTATGTTGGGCCGACCCAGAGCGCGATATTAGCGTTTCACTGTTAACCACTGGAAAATCTGTAGTGGGCACTCATCTCCCTGCTCTAGCTAACTTGCTCTATCAAATTTCTAGCCAATGCCCACGAATTCCTAGAGATCAGCGTCGTTCATTGTTTGGTAGCGATTCACATGAAACAGATCTAGTCTAAATAGTTATAACTTAGCGATAAAATAAAAAACCCAAGCATTTCTGCTTGGGTTTTTGGCGCTGTAGTTCTTGTTTATCGTGTTTATCTCTGTTTTTCTTGTTATATGTGAGATGCTTTCTGCATCTTTCTTCTTGTTTTATTCACTTCCGTTGTTTTTATTTCTATTTCCTTATGTGATGTATTTTGTCATATCCAATTATGAAGAAAAGTAGTATTTTTCTTATCATCATGTAAGCAAAAACGTACAGGTCTGTCTAATATTTAGCGTTTATCTGTAACAGCTAAATAACGTACGGTTCTGTATAACATTTAACTTAACAATTCACGCGAAAAATGACTATTTGAAACTCATATTACAAATAAATATATTAATATGTTCGAGTTAAATGATTGATAATCAGAAGAAGAAATAGCGTGATACAAACAAAGATTTATTTAATTTATTTGACGTGATAAAAACTCAAAATATAAAAAAGCCCTGTAGTCTCTCCCAAAACTACAAGGCTTAGCGGCTGTAAGTTTCCTCTTTATTCACCTACATCATTGTAAGTTCGCAGTCTCTCGACTTAAGTTATTATTATTGTGCGATTTTGCCCGACATTCCTTGCCAAGCTCGTTGTGCGTTTATAATCTCAAAAACAGGGTGTGTTCTCTAGCAGCAAATATCTCGAATCCATGTAAGCTTTTTCTTACACGGGCAAAAATATTAAGTTTGACTTAACGAACTAACCGATTAACTTTTTCAACTAAACCGCTTTTCCTGGTCGTACGAACTGTAAAAGATTGTAGTAAAGCCTCTGGATGAACCAAAAGACTTACTACCTTCTTCGCTCGTGTAATCGCTGTATAAATTAGCTCTTGGCTTAACAAATTCTTGGCGGCCTGATCGAGAACAACAGCAGTATGTGTAAATTCAGACCCTTGCGATTTGTGAATGGTTAAGGCAAATGCACTTTGAATACTTTTAGGTAATCGGTTTGCGGCAACCCACTTATTTAAACTTGGGAAATACACTTCAAACTGCTGAGGCTGGGTTCTATGTTCAAAACATAGACCAATGTCACCATTTGAAATGCCGAGCTGGTAATCGTTATAAGTCATCATGACAGGACGGCCTACATACCATCCTCCTAAAGTCACAATACCTAGCTGTTGCTGTAACCAGCGTTCGGCATATTGATTAAGTTGCTGTAAGCCAAATGGTCCATGACGTACGGCGGTTAAAATACGGTAGTCATCGAATGACTTAACAATATTTTCAATATGCTCAATTGAACGATCATCTTGTAAATAAGCTTTTAGGCTTTGCACATAGCCTTGAAAACCCACCATCAACTTTTGGTAGTAAGTTTCTAACTCTATAGGTGACTCTTCTGGCAAATATTCAAGCTGAACCACATCGGACATATCAGCTTCTAAAGGAATTGAACGTAACTCTGAAACCTGAACAATATCGATTTCAAATTGTTGTAAAACTTGTTCATGATTGATCTGACTAGTCTGCATTTGAATAAATCGGGCAACCTGACCAATCAAAGCCCCCTCCACAAAACGGCGGCTGGTTTGAAGGTGAACACGGTTTTCAGACAAAGCCTCGATTTGCTGTAAATCTGCAAGTACCGCTCCGACGTCTACAGAAGCAAGCTGGTTGGCATCGCCTAATAAAATAATTCGGCAAGACTCAGGAACCGCTTCAAATAATAACGTTGCCAGATTTAAATCCAGCATAGAGGCTTCATCTACCACAATAACGTCATAAGGCAAAGGCTGTTTTTGATTAAACCGGGGAGTTTGACTATGCCCCATACCTAATAATCGATGGATAGTTTGGGTATTTTGGTTTCTTAGCTCATCACTTATTAATCCCGACTCAAGCAGTTTGGGATCATTAAACGAGTTTTGTAAGGCTTCTTGCATACGCTGTGCAGCTTTTCCCGTCGGAGCAGCCATCGCCACACGGATATGCGGAATTGCCTGACTAAGCACAGCAATAATACGAGCGAGCGTATAGGTCTTACCTGTACCCGGTCCACCTGTAATAATACTTAAGCTCTGCCGAGTCACCATTTGCAAAGCAGCTTGCTGATGAGGATCAGTTAATAAGTCTAAATGCTCTTCACATGAAACAGGTTGAATTGGTTGTTGCTTTAATCGGCGAATTTGCTCAGCTAGACGTTGCTCTAGGTTCCAATATCGGTATAATGCCAACCCCTGCCCGTCGTGGACACAAGGGACAACTTGAGACTTAGCTTGTTCAGCAGATATCACCAGTTGGCCAAGTGTTTCTATTTGCTCTGGGCTAATCTCAATACAACTGTCACCCTGCAAGCTCGCTTCAATTAGCTGCTGCAAAAAATAAGCTGCCTCTGGAGCTTGTGTCTGTGCAGTAAACGGGGCTTGATTTAGAAAGGTACTCCAAGTCGTTAACCAGCTTAAATCGCTTTGTTCAGGGCTATTTAGATTGTCCACACACTTATCCACCTAGTTTTCCACACGCTTGTCCACATGGTTATAGACAGGCTTATCCACACCCCAAGTATTTGTTAATTCTAAAATTAGATCATTTATCAGCATTTTTTATGCAATTTTATCCTCAGCAAAGTACCCTAAAATAGCATCGAGTCGTAGAACAAATTCTGTACTTGGCTGCCAATAATAATAACCTTGCTCAGCTTCGCCATTCATACCGCGTAAGTAAAGATAAGTTGCCCCACCTAAGTGTTGTTCAATATCATAATTCTGCATTTTGACTTTTAAATAACGATGTAACGCAACCAAATACAGGCCTGCTTGTAGCCAATAGCTGGCTAAAGACATACTTTGTGCAATACTTTCTACACTGTAATCAGCAAGGTTTTCACCCAAGTAGTTACTCTTATAGTCAGCAATGTGATAACGCTGTCCATCAAAATAAACCAAGTCTATCGAACCATTTAAATAGCGTGCGGAACGAGCCTCTAATAACTCAGGCATTTCCATGCCATATTCAGCAAACAGCTGCTGAATACGTTTCATGGCTAACACACGATCTGACAGGGCCAAATAAAAAGGACACTCTGATAAATAGTGCTCTGGCTGTAACTGATTTAGGCGAAAACCTTGATATAACGGCGTGCTTAAAATCTCTTGCAACCATTCGGCTACAGCGTGATAAAGCGAATATTCCGCTTCTTGTTCTTCGGGAAAGCTTTCTTGGTATTTGATTAATAAATCTTGCCACAAACTACTGTAGTCATTTTTAAAACGACGGCGTATTTCACTTACCCACTCATCTGAACATTGAAAATCAATATGCTCAAAAATTTCATGTAAGAAATTACCTGCGAGCGTCCCTCTCGGAAAATTGCTTTTGATCCAGCTAATGGGTTGTGCTGCGGGCGCCTCAACAGAAATAACCTGATCGAGTTCATCTTCGGCTAAAACAGCTTCATGGCTCTGACTCGCGAGTAAATCTGTACCTACTTTATGTCTTAAATGCTGTGCCAGATAACTAAAACTGGTTTTGCCTCTCGAATAAAAGCGCTGATCAGGAAAATGCTGCGCCTGTATCTCAATAATATTGATGTGTTGATTTAAATGTCTTGCAGCAGGTGGTTGCTCCAAAATTATTTCATCGGTACAACAACGGTGCTGGAATGGTTCCGCTCTGTTTTTCCAAAATGCCAAACCTGAAACAGACTTGCCATCTGTATCTTGTAAGAGCGCATAAACACGATGACTTGCCCGGGTTAAAGCAACGTACCATAGACGGTTTTGTTCCGCCAAAGCCCGTTCTTCATGCTGCTTCAGCTCGATTTCGTTTAAATATGTTTTATCGGCAATCGCAACAACACGTTGTGTTAGGGTTTGAGCCGACTCCGGAACCGTTATATCTTGGGTCGAGAAGTTAAGTGTTTTGTTATTTTCCCGAAATGGCTTGTCGGCCCCGAGCAAAAAGACAATTTTAAACTCAAGACCTTTTGACTGGTGAATGGTCATGAGCTGTACGCCAGCTTCACTCGACAATCTACGCTCTAACTCCCATTCACGATCAAGCGGTGATTGTAATTGCTTGAGATACCAGTGATAGAGATTTTGCGCGCCCTGATATTTCTCGCTATGTTGGCTCAAAATTTCGGTCAAATGACGCAAGTTCACCACAACCCGCTCATTATCTTTACTCTGGACAGCAACCAGATTTTTCCAAATGCCAAATTGGTTTAAACATTGCTGCCATGCCACTAAAAAGCCCTGAGCTGACCACAATTCCCGAATAGCATCAAAACCCGTCATAAACTGGCTTAAACCTTCGGCCGTTTGTTCGAGTTGCAACAGCTGTTTAAGGTCCATAGCAAATAAACGGCTAATCAAAGCTCGTTTCACTTTGGCCTCATCGTAAGGATGAAGAATTGCAGTGAGTAAGGCCCCAACATCCTGAGCAATTGTGCAATCAAAAACACTTCGTTTTGATGGCCGATTAACTCGTATTCCTAAACGTTCTAATTCAAATTGAACTTTATCAAGACCATCATGATTACGTGATAAGACCGCAATATCATCTTCATTTAAAGCTTGGATCTGAGTATCTTTTTGAAGATATAACTGCCCAGTATGTGACTGGTTGAGTAAATCCCGAATCTTCCACGCAACTTGCTGTGCTTCCGTTTCTTTGTCTTTAAGCATGAGCCAACGTAAAGGATACGGATTAGGCTGATTTTGATCGATTAAAACCGGATGAGGTCGAGTCCCTGCCCGAATCGGGTCATATTGAACCTCTTCGCCGAAATCAATTTGTCGTTGAAATAAGGCATCGACTACTTCAACCAGATCTGCAACAGAACGATGGTTATGAATTAACTTATATTCGCGGCCATGCTTTGCCTGAATATCTTTATAGGCATTTAAAAAGGTGAGCATATCCCCACCACGGAAACCGTAAATTGCCTGCTTACGGTCACCTACCATAATCATGCAACCTTTTTGGTAACGCTCTGGATGGCGCCAAATGCTAGCGAGCATATCGTCTTGGTCTTGGTTGGTGTCTTGAAACTCATCAACCAAAATTAAGGGATATCGAGCCTGCACAAATACGGCGAAACGTTGCCCCTGCTCGCCCTTTAAAGCTTCTGACAAAGTGCGAATTTGCTGAGAAAAAGTCGTCTCGCCCTTGTTTTGTAAAACCTGCGGTAAGCGTTTTTTAACCTCTACACACAAATAAGCTTTTAAATAAATATGAAGCTGATCGAACTGTTCAGCATAGTTTTTCAGTACACCAAATAACTGCTGAATCTGCTGAATACAAGGATGCTGATAAAATCCATCCGAAATTTCGGCGGGACATTTCTTGAAAACTTTCTGATCGGCAAGTTGGCCTAAAAACTTAAAAACGAGTTCTCGTTGTACTGTCAAAGACCCATCAAAAACTAAAATACTGTCGCTTTGGGTTAGAACTTGCAAAAGCTGCGGTAAGCACTCGCTAAATAATTTATTAAACGCCCCATTACGAAATATTGTGCCGCTGACATGTTTATAGTGTTCGCCATCAAGTGAGTAATACGGTTCTAGAAGACTAATATCAATTTCTGTTGCCAACTGTTTGAGCTGCGTAAGTTGTTCAAACTGAATGGTAGGCTTTTCGGGAAGCTTAAAATGAGCCGAACTAAAATTCAGTGAGTCTTCGACCAGTTTGACAAAACTATCGACACTCTTTAACTCACCTGCCAGATACAACGCATCAATCACAGTCTGAGGTTGAGACTGTATCCATTCACGTAAAACATCATGAATCAGTTGTCGGCTATAGGTTTTGGCATCATCAGTAATTTGAGCACGTTCAATTTTGCCACTCTCAAAAGCAAACTCACGTAACAGCTTTTGGCTAAAGCTATCGAGTGTCCCGACAAACAACTCATCCAACTGATCGATCACGAGCTTTAAACGTTCACAGGCATAGGCAATACGTGTCGCAAAATGCTTGAGAACATGTTGAAGTAATAAGTCAGATTCTTGCTCGGCCTGTAAAAGAATCTCTTTTTCGGTCAGGCTCCGCTTGGCATCTAAATAACGGTGGGTTTCGACCAAACGCGCACGAATTCGGCTTTTTAACTCAGCCGCAGCAGCACGGGTAAAGGTAGTCGCAATCACTTGGCCCGGTAAATATTTCTCAAGAAAAATACGCACCATTAAACTCGACAGCGTATAGGTTTTCCCTGTGCCCGCCGAAGCTTCAATTAAATGCAATCCGCTAAATTCAATATCAATAATAGGTTGATAAGACACCTGTACTCTTGAGTTCATGCCTTACTCCGAATGTTGAAATTGAAAAACCGGATGATACAGGTCATAGGCAAACTCATCACAAGCATGTTGAAGCAATGCTTGTGCATCTTGTTCTTGCAAAATGAAACGCCAGTCCTTATGCAACTTACACGCTTCATTTTGTGTCATATCGATAGCGGTAAATGACCCTGTTTCATTCCAGTATTTTAACAGCTCGGCATAACTCTTCTCATCCAGTTTTATTTTTTCTGTCGGATTTGTTGTTTCCCACTGATATACCTTGGCTTTTTCCAGAGGCTTTAGCATTAAAGCTGCTGGTAGCACCAGTGGTTGCTGTTGAGCATAACGCCAGATCTTAAACCACGGTTGTAAATACTGCCGAGCTTGCACCGAACTAATACCTTTACAGATTACGGTTTGATCACTAAAAACCACTATACGGCGTCTTTCAGCTCCTGCACTTCCCTCATTTAAATAGGCCAACCAAAGCAGGTACTCTAACCAGACTTTTGCACGTCTTTTTGCCCGAGCACTTGATGCTTCCATGCTGACCCAATCCTGAGTTTCAGACTTTGGCACCGTAATATTCATATGCAGCTGTTTGGCAATTCGCCAGCTTCGCTGAGTGGTTTGCGTGACTGCTGGTGCATAATGATGAAGACGCTCAAGCAAACATTCCTGTTCAAAAATACCCTGTTGCCAAGCACTATATTGAACTTTGCCTACAGGTAATTGATCAAGTAGAGCTTCGGGCTGCGCCTGTTGTTCATTTTGCTGTAAAAAATGTCGAATGGTATAACGGCCTAAACCATCTAAAAGCAAAGGTTCGTTCTGATCTAACTCCCCCACACTTCCTAAATTTTCGACACCCAAGGTTTTTAAATAGAGGCGTGCCGGGAAAGTAACATCTTGTATCCACTGATGGCTATCTAAAACCAGTATTTCAGGTATTTCTAAAGGATAAGATGTATTCGCCCAAGGCTTAAGAACACCGGAAGCTTGCTGAATTTGCATTGCCACATTAAACCAATGATCTTGGTAGCGAATGTAGCTGTTCTCGGCCATAAAACCTTTCGGGTCAAACGGCTGTAAATAATGTAAATGGTAGAGTTGTTTTAATTGAGACGGAATTTCAATACCTTCAATCACTTCTCGATCGGGTGCATCTGGCTCCGGTTTTACAATAAGCGCAAGATGTTCACGGAACTCTTGAAGAATACTTGAAGGGTCTCTCACTTCACCGTCATTGACGTCAAAGCCGTTATAAAACAGCCATAAGTTTTCTTGGGCTAAAAGCAAGGCATCTAAGAAAGCACCTTGGTCATCCTCAAGACGGGAACGGTCACCTAGTTGTTGACGTAAGGCATCCATCAAATCAAATGGTACATGCGTATCACGATTTGGAAACTGCCCTGCATCCAAGTTCAACATCACAATTAAGCGATAAGGTAAAGGACGAATTTGTCCAATCTGAGCAAAGGTAATCTGTCCTGTCGGTTCAGCTTGTGCCGTCTGGTTTTCTAAAGTTCGCTGAATCTCATCGAGGATATAAGGCAAAGGCAAGGTGATTTTACGTAAGGTACCTGTTTCTGCCTCGGCATAGTAACTCGCAAGCGTTAACATACGCTCTTGTTTTTTCACAATTTCCCGAGCAGTTTTTAAAGCAGCAACACCGGCCTGTTCAAACTCGACAATATCTTGTGACAACACTTGTAGCCAGTATTCTACAGTATGAACTTTTCTTTGCTCATGCATAATGAGCCAGTCACGGCGCTCATTTAAATCTTGATAAATCTGAATGAGCGTACCAATGAGCTCAAAATCGCCCGGTTGAACCTTAGCGTAACTGAGTACCTGATTAAATGTAGCATGTTCGGGAATTGCAATACCGAGTGCTAACCGCTCTAAAGCAAATTTAAAACTATACCGATAATCATCATCACCGTCACATAAGCTACGTTTCAGATGCTCTGCATCAAGACCACGTTTAAACCCTGCATCGGCCAGTAATGCCAAAACTCGCTCTACTTGAGCATATTCAAGTGCATAGCGCTGCTGCGTCGCATGTAAACCAAGCCAGTCAGCGAAATCATCAAAGCTAAATCGCCCTTGCATAAGGTGAATTCGGCCAATTACGGCACGCCATGCATTGAGTGCATCGAGTGACGCAATACCAGCAATTTTTACGGGTAAATGGACACCTTGCTCGGTTGCTGTAGCAGGAAAAACACTTCGTATTAAAGGCTCAACTTCTGCCAAATTAGGTACTAAAACCAGAATATCATTTGGACGACGCGGCTGTTCATGTGGTTTAGCCAACCAGCCAATCAATTGCTCTTTCAATACTTCAAGTTGGCGCAATGTTGAATGGCAAACATGAATTTGAATGGAGTCATCGTTCGGTGCAAGTTCGTATTGTTTAGGCTGTGGTTCCACCAAATGCAAAATATCTGACTGAACTTTGCCAAGTAGACTCTCAGGAAAATCATCTACAAAGGCATCCACCCATTTACCTTCTTCACCTGTAGACAAGTTCGAAAGTAATGAGAAGTGGTCGCGGGCTTGTTTGCCCAGTCTTGTTAAAAGCGGATGCCTTGACTCACGTGCCTCAGCATTAAAGTTAAGCGTAAATTTATCAAAGAAATCGGCAATTTCAGCATCGGACGCTTGAGGATTTTTCGCAATAAAACGCTCTTTCACACCTAAGTCATAACGTTGTTTCCACAGGGGATCGACACTATCGGCCCAATATTCCTGTGAAGGGTTATAGTGCAAAATCAAAACATCAATGTATTGCCCTAAACGGCGCAAAAACTGAAGCTGGCTAGGCGGTAAATCCAGCAAAGTAAAAACGACAATTTGCTCCGGCAAACGAGACAGTGCTTTCTTCTGGCGTTCAGGATGGTCTAATTCCTGCCAAAACAGCTCGTCAATTTGCTGCATTTGTATAAAATCATCATGAAAATGCTGCTGCCATAACCAGCGCTGCCAACGCTCTAACTCTTGTGTTTGCTGCAAAGTAAATGCAGAAATTTCTTTATCTTTCTGCGCAATATACTTTTCGATATCCAGCGCTCGGCCTTGTCCCCACGCTGCTAACCAGTTATTTGGACAAGTACAGGTATTTTCACAACCACGTTGGCACTGTCCCCGATAGACCATGTAGTTACTAAATAAATCGGCAACCTGCTCGGCAACCCAATACAACATTTTTTGTTTTTTTAGCTGTTTCTCAATTCCTTGTTCAAGCCGATCTGCACTGTCGTAAATACGCTGAACAATAGAGTGCAATGGATGGGAGTCATCTATACTCATTTCATCAGGCTGAATAAACTCTTGTAATGCCTGATGTACACGCCATTTAAAAATCAAGCGTGGAATATTGGCCTTACGAACCTGTTCCTTATGCGCTGTGAGGACCTGTTGATAGGCATACCACTGAAAACCGCGCACACGTTGATGGAACTGGTAATTGGCGCTCATTCCTTGTTGTTCTGCAAGTTTTTGTATCAGCCATTGTTCTACCGCAGGACTTGGCACAATAAAATGCTGGGCTTTCAAAACCTGTAAAGGATGCGTTGAAGGTTGGGACGTAGATGCGAGTACGCCCTGCAACAACACATCAATACGTTGACTTTGAATAACATGGATGCCCATTTATTTCATATCCTACTCGCATAATTTATGCACAAAATCATAAACATTCATTACTATACAACTGAATCTGACTATGTCACGTTGGTTTAAACACAGCATAATCTAACTTTAGGTGTCACTTGCCTTGTGTTTGGAAGGCACCCTTAAGGAACCCATTACAGGTAAACATTATGAAAATTGATAACATTCCTGACTATATTGATCCTAGCCTAAATCTGGAACAAATTCGCGATGAGTGCCACGAGCTCATTCAAAAAAGAGCTTACGTCTCTGCTGGTGCAGCAATTGTACCCATTCCTTTTTTTGACGTGGTAGTAGATTTGGGAATTTTGTCACAGCTTATTCCCGATATTAATTCCCGCTTTGGTTTAGCACCTGAACATGTCAGCGTCTATGATCCAAAAACAAAAACCATTCATTGGGATGAATTGCGTAAACGTGGCTTTCAATTTTCAGGTTTTGTGGTCGCGCGTACCACCGTTAAAAAAACGTTTAATGGTTTCTTTGGAAAAATTGTCACCAAGCAAGTGACTAAATTTATACCATTAGGCGGGCAAATTGTTGCAGCAGGTTTAGGCTATTTTATGATGAAGAAAATAGCCCAAACACATCTTACTGACAGCTACAATCTTGCTAAACGTATTCAACAAAAAAGTCGTGGCACGGTTGTAAACTAAAATCAAATTCACGGCTGAGAGTTTAATCTGCTCTCAGCTGTTTTAAAATAGCTCTTAACACTTCTAAACGCGCAGTATATTTATCATCAGTGGCAACAATATGCCAAGGTGCATATTCGGTACTGGTTCGTTCAAACATATCTGCTGCCGCTTTTAAATAGTCATCCCACTTATCACGATTGCGCCAGTCTTCTGCGGTAATTTTAAAGCGTTTATGCGGTGTCTCTTCTCTGGCTTTAAAGCGTTGCTCTTGCTCATCTTTACTAATCGCAAGCCAAATTTTCACCACAATGGTTTCACTATCAAATAAATCTTTTTCAAAGCGATTAATTTCGTCATATGCCCTTTGCCACTCTAAAGGCGATGCAAAACCTTCAACTCGTTCTACCAGCACTCGGCCATACCAAGTACGGTCAAAGATTGTAATTTTTTCAGCTTCATTAATACGATTCCAAAAACGCCACAAATAAGGATGCCTTGCTTCGAAACGTTCAGGTGCGCCAATACAATGAATATCATATTCACGCGGGTCTAAATTTTTGACAATTCGCTTAATGGCACCACCTTTACCCGAAGCATCCATTCCTTCAAAAGCAATCACAAAATTACGCTTATCAAAACGCATGGTATCGGCAATTTTTTTACTGAGTTTATCGAGCTCTTTTTTGTAATCAGCTTTATCGAGCTGTTCTTTAGAAGGTTTTAACAAACTTTCAGGAATCTTTGCCTGCTGCCATTTTCCTTTGACCTCACTTTCATGTTCAGGCAATTCACGCATATGTTGCAAAAGGTACTGGGCAAAAAATTGATCGCGCTGTTTTTCATCTTCGCCATCAATAATGTACCAGTCGTCGGTAAAACGGCGGCGTAACTTTTGCAAAGTGTCGTATTGTTTTTTATTGCGCCAGTCTAAACCGTGAAGTTTATGCCAATGCTGTTCAGACGGGTCTATTTTATCTAAACGTTTTTGCAGTGACTTCCACGAAAGGTCAAACCAAACCTTAATCACATCGACATAGTTATTTTTTAAATCCTGTTCAAACGCCCGCATGTTTTCCACATAGGCATCAAAACGGGCATCATCCAAAGGTTCCGATACATGCGTTGCGGTAACCAACAAGTCGCTATACCAATTGCCAAACATCACCACAATTTGGCCTTCAGTCGGAATAAACTCTGAATACGACTGCCAAAAAGCTTCTGTATCTGTCAGCACACGCGGTGCATCTGCTTTTACGCGTAAATATCTTGGATCTAACCATTCTCGAAGCTGCTTAACAGCCTCGCCTTTTCCAGCCAGTTCAATACCACTCATTAAAATGAGTGTACTTTTAGCATTTTTTTTGCCCCGACTATCTTTTAAAGCATATTGTGCTTCAATCAAATCGACTGAAAGCTGTTCCTCATCTCGAATTTCAAATTTTGGTTGTTGTTCACTCATAGTCCACTGCTCTAATCTTTTATTGTTTAATTTCGTCGTTATTTAACTTATGCGCTTAGATGATGAATTGCTATACAAATTATGTCATTGCGCCAAAATTCTGTCTAAAAATTGACGCATAAATCATTTTTTTTACATCTACTCGCCATAGTAGAAGGTTACAATGCCTCTTATGATTTTTTGCAAATAGCCCAATATTAGAGCCTTAAATGTCTAAACTCGCTGCTTTTGATGATCTTTTACAACAATATAAAACATTTAATTATCACGATAATCCAGTGCTTGCCCAACGTTTGCAAGATGTACAAACATGGCTAAAAGAGCGGATGAAAGATACTCATCACGACTTTTTTAATTTGCCAGAGCACAAGCTCATGTCAGAGTATTTTTTAAACCGTTTATATGGTGGTCCAGAGTTTGATGCGCTTGCAGCTCAAATTGAACGTTTATTGAAATATGCTCATAAAGCAGAAAAAGTCCTACCTGAAAACGCAATTAAAACTGGAACAAAATCGGTAAGTCTGGCTGTACTTGCCACACAACTTGATGAACAAGTAGCAATACAGCTTCTTGAAGACTATCCGGCAGATACAGTACTCACTGACGAGATCATGCGCTTAACCTTAATCAAGCTTGATCAGGCCGAAGCTCGTTACCAGCAACTTGCTCTTCTTGACGACTTAGGGGTAGCGTTAGATAAATACATGCGTTCATTTATGATGTTTACTGCCTTTAAAATGTGTAAAGGTATTGCACAAAAATATCACTTCGAATTGATGTATGATTTTATTCAGGATGGTTTTAGCGCAATGAAACCATTAAAATCGGCTGAGGCTTTTATTAAGACTTTTACGGAAAAAGAACGTCAGATTGTTGAAAAAGTACATTCAGGACATCCGAATCCGTTTAGAGTGTGATAAGGTCGGCACATATAAAAAACTCAACCTCGCGAAGTTGAGATTTTATTCATTATATTTGCATGATGATGCCTGTAAAAATAGACAAAATCTGTCATCATGCAGAACTTATTCCGTTTCACTTGAGTTTGAGTCTAGGAGAGACAATATGTCTAACGAAAACCAAAAGCCAACATCTCCAACTGAGCAGGCACAAAGTTCAGACAAAGTTAGCCCATTCCTAAGCTCACCTTTACCGCAAGGTACACCTCAAGGGCAACAACAAACTTTACAGCAAACCTTAACAGATACACCTGTTAGCGGTTCTGTACCGAAATACAATTTACCACGTGGTGCTAGCAATACTGGCAACGTTGGTGAAACAACTCACTTTGGTTTCTCAACTGTTAAAACTGAAGATAAAGCTCAAAAAGTTGCTGAAGTTTTCCATTCAGTTGCAAGCAAATATGACCTGATGAATGACTTAATGTCATTTGGTATCCACCGTTTATGGAAACGCTTCGCAATTAACATGTCTGGTGTACGCCGTGGTCAACATGTGTTAGACATTGCTGGTGGTACAGGCGACTTAGCAAAAGTATTTAGCCGTGAAGTTGGTCCTCAAGGTCATGTGGTGCTTTCAGACATTAACGAATCTATGCTGAATGTTGGTCGTGACCGTCTGATTGATGCAGGCTGTACCAATGTCGATTTCGTACTTGCCAATGCTGAAACACTAGAGCCATTTGCAGACAACAGTTTTGATCTTGTCACCATTAGCTTTGGTTTACGTAACGTGACAGATAAAGATGCTGCACTTGCTTCTATGTTCCGTGTGCTTAAGCCAGGTGGTCGTTTACTGATTCTTGAGTTTTCTAAACCAGTATTTGAGCCATTCTCAAAACTTTATGACCTTTACTCATTCACTGCTTTACCGATTATGGGTAAATTGGTTGCCAATGACTCAGAAAGTTATAAATATTTAGCTGAATCAATTCGTATGCACCCAGACCAACGCACCTTAAAAGGTATGATGGAAAATGCTGGCTTCCAGAACTGTGACTATCACAACCTGACTGGCGGTATTGTTGCTGTTCACCGCGGTTTCAAACTGTAAGGGATAGCGATATGTGGTCGATTTTGGCACTCGGTGCAGTCGAACGTATCATTCATCATCTGATCGATCTGGATGCATTAACCCGCATTCAGCTCAATCAGTTACAGGGCAAAATGTTGCGTGTGGTCATAGATAGCCCGCAACTTTCTGTCGATGTATTCTTTGACCAAGAAAAAGTACGTCTTGAACCTACTGCAACTGGGCACAGCGAAAAACCTTCTATTTTTGAACAACGCCCGTTTGATCCACAATTTAAAATTTCTGAAGCCACAGCCACTTTGCATGTCAAAGATGTGGTTGAACTGATCAAACTATTGGTCAGCGATCCAGACCAGATTGGTAATATCCCGCTTCAAGGTGATTATCACCTATTACAGGATATTCAAAGAATTATGCAGCAAGCTGAACCTGATTTAGCTGCGCATTTATCAAAATGGGTTGGCCCTCAACTCGCTCATGAAATTGGCAAAATTCAACTTGCACCAAAGCATTTAAAACGCTCCGTGCAAAGCCATCTATTTTTTGCTGAAGATGCCTTAAAAGAAGACAGTGGTTTATTTGCCCCACGTTGGGAAATGGACGATTTAAATCAGGCTACGCGTAAGCTTAATCAAGACATTGACCGTCTAGAAGCTAAGCTACAGCAGCTCAATGCACAACTACAACCCACTCAAGACTAGGTAAGACTGTATATGATTCCGCACGTTTCACGTTTACTCGAACTTTGGCGTATTGCAGCGCACTATAGACTCGATACGTTGTTCCCTGCGGATGAATTACCTGTTAAAGCTCAACGTGCATTAAATATTATTAAGATGCACCCAGCTGCATGGTCGAGTCGCGAACGTAAAAATCCTTTAAAGCTCAAAGAAGCTTTAGAAGACATGGGCCCGCTTGCAATTAAGCTTGGGCAATTGCTATCAACTCGACGTGATTTGATTCCACCTGAAATACTCGCGCAATTGGTCTTACTTCAAGATCAAGTCAAACCTTTTGATAGCAATGTTGCCAAACAACGTATTCAAGATTCTTTAAAGGCAGACGTAAATACCCTATTTGCCCGTTTTGATGACCAACCATTAGCTGCAGCTTCAATTGCACAAGTACATACAGCAGCACTGCATGATGGCCGTGAAGTTGTTGTTAAAGTTACTCGTCCGGACATTCGCAGCCAGATTTTACAAGACTTTGAAATTTTAGCTTGGCTAGGCAATACCTTAGAAAGTCGTCTTGAAGCTGCCCGTGCATTACATTTATCTGAAATTATTCAAGACTACCGCCAGATCATTTTAAATGAGTTGGACTTGAGTATTGAGGCAGATAACACACGTCGTATGCGCCATTACTTCACTGGTTCAACCATGATGTATGTGCCCGAAGTGTACATGGACACCAAAGATGTCATGGTGGCTGAGCGTATTACTGGTGTGCCTATTTCAGATACGGCAACCTTTGACCGTTTAGGCATGGACCGCGCACAACTTGCAGAAAAAGGATTAACCATTTTCTTTACGCAAGTATTCCGCGATAACTTTTTCCATGCCGACATGCACCCCGGTAATGTCTTTGTAGAAACCATCAATCCAAGCAATCCACGCTTTATTGCACTGGACTGTGCGATTATGGGTGAGCTTTCTAAGCACGACCAGATGACGGTTGCCCGCATGTTGCTTGCTGTCATGAACAGCAACTTTATGCAGCTTATTCAAATTGTGCACCAGGCTGGCTGGATTCCACCGGGTACAGACCAAGACGCTTTAGCACGTGAGATGCGCCGTACTGTTGGGCCAATGGTTTCTAAACCAATGGACCAGCTTGATTTTGCGGGTATCTTAATTCAAGTGATGGATATTGCGCGTCGCTTCCATCTTGAGATTCCACCACAGCTCATGCTGCTGCTCAAAACTTTAGTGCATGTAGAAGGCTTAGGTACGGACCTTTACCCACAGCTCGATATCTGGAAATTGGCAAAACCTATTTTGACAGAATGGGTTAAGTCCAACATGAACCCAGTCAAAAATGTAAAAGAACTTGGCCAGCAACTACCTGACCTGCTTTTAGGTGCTCAGGATTTCCCAAGCTTAATTATTGACAGCCTAAATGGTTTAAAGAACCAGTCTGCTTGGCAAGACCGCCAGTTACGTGAAATTCAACAGCTTCGTTTGCAAATGGAACATCAACAGCGCCGTAGCTGGATGTTTGGTAGTAGCATGCTGATTTTACTGACCATTGCAATTATTAGCCCTTGGTTTGTTTCTATTATTTTAATTGTGCTGAGTAGCTTATTAGCGCTTTGGCGTATATTGAAATAAATTCTAAATCCCTTGCCCTCGCAAGGGATTTTTTTTGGGTGCACTTTAATTTTAAAAAAAATAGATCAATTATTTGTTCATTGCTAAATTAGCATTCATAAATGCTTGAAAAGAACAAACAATGAAAACACCTCATTTTGCCATTATTGGTGCAGGTACCGCAGGTTTAGCCACTGCCATTTTGCTTGCCCGAGAAGGCAATAACGTTACTATTTTTGAACAAGTTGATGAGTTATCTCCAGTAGGTGCAGGTTTACTGCTACAACCTGCTGGCTTAGCTGTATTTGAACATTTAGGTGTACTAGACAAAGCCTTAACCTTAGGTGCGAGAGTCACAGGCCTAGAAGGACAACTTCCGGACAAACGCCTTTTAGTTAACAGTCATTATCGCGAAGCATCAGCAAACCTCTATGGACTAGGTATACACCGAGCTACGTTATGCCATGTTCTCACTCAAAAGCTTAGCGAATATTCAAGCCAGATTACTTGGTGCATGAACCATTCTGTTGAAAGATTTGAAGAACATAACAATGAGGTTCGGATATTCGGCAGTCATCAAAACCAAAAGTTTGATGCTTGCTTTGATGGCCTACTCATTGCCAACGGTGCGCGTAGCCAGTTACGCCCCAAAGCATGGGTAAAGGTTGACAAAGCTTATCCATGGGGAGCGGCGTGGAGTATCGTGCCTGAGTGCCAAGTACTCGACTCTGAAATTCTGCATCAATTTTATGATCGCTCGAAAATTATGATGGGAATTCTTCCTACAGGAGCAGTTCCCACAGAACCTCAACAGCGCCTTTCGAGTATATTTTGGAGCTTACCTACCTCCCAATTACAAAGCTTTTTGCAAGATGAACAGGCGAAACAAGCTTGGTTAAAGCAAGTCTCGGAGCGTTGGCCCACAGTTGCAGAATGGCTAAAAGAGATTTTGTATAACAGTCCAACTCAGCCTAAATGGCTATCTGCAAACTACCGTGATGTCGTCATGACTCAATTTGGTCAAGGACGAATTGGAGTCATTGGAGATGCAGCTCATGCAATGAGTCCGCAGTTAGGACAAGGGGCCAATAGGCATTATTAGATGCTTGGGCTTTTTCTCAATCATTGCGACATGCTCAAAAGAACCAGAATATTGATTGGTCCCTGCTCTGGCAGCACTACCACCAGCTTCGCCGTTCATCCACCCAGTTTTATCAGTTCCTTAGTCGCTTATTAACTCCACTTTATCAATCTGATCATTGGTGGGCTGGAGGCTTAAGAGATTTAGTTTTTCCGTGGATGTATCAAATCCCTTATTTTCGAAAAGAAATGGCAATCACGATTTCAGGATTAAAGACTGGTCCATTTCAGCAAATTGATTATGATCAAGTCGCTCAATTACCTAAAGAAAGCAGTGCGTTTCATTTAAAAAATGAATCTTTGTCTGACTATTAACCCAACCAAATAATAGTGAGTAACACATGAAAATCAGCCATCTTGATCATCTTGTTTTAACTGTTGCCAGTATTGAAAATACCTGCAATTTCTACCAAACCGTATTGGGATTTGAAGCCATCACGTTTAAAGGTGATAGAAAGGCCCTACAGTTTGGAAGTCAAAAAATAAATTTACACCAGCAATGTAACGAGTTCGAACCTAAGGCATTGCAACCGACTCCTGGATCTGCCGACCTATGTTTTATTTCAGACACTCCTATTTCAGAAGTGGTTACACACCTTAATCAGTTAAATATTACAATTGAAGAAGGTCCTGTTGAACGTACGGGTGCAGTGCACCCTATTCTTTCAGTTTATATTCGTGATCCAGATCAAAATTTGCTTGAGATTTCAAATATCCTCACGCCTTAGTCATTTGAATAAGATACCGATTGGTAAGCGTTACAAGCTATTCAATACGCTGACAAAGACAAAAAGGACAAAGAATTTTTCCGCAAAGCGACGTTGATGCCGTACACTATACAAGCTATTTTTAGCATCTGATTGAAATCAATTTATAGTTCATATTTCTTTGGTGGTTCCTCATGAATAACACGCAATGGCTCGATGAAGTAAAATTTAACGAACAAGGTCTTATCCCTGCCATTGCTCAACATCATCAAACCGGACGTATTTTGATGGTGGCGTGGATGAACCGTGAATCACTTGCGCTCACAGCAGAAAAAAATCAAGCTGTGTACTTCTCTCGCTCTCGCCAAAAACTCTGGCACAAGGGTGAAGAGTCAGGCCATTTTCAAACAGTTTATGAAATTCGTTTAGATTGCGATGGTGATGTAATCGTATTACAAGTTGAGCAACATGGTGGTATCGCATGTCATACAGGTCGTGAGTCTTGTTTCTACCGTAAACTTACCCCACAGGGCTGGGAAATTGTAGACGCGCAATTAAAAGACCCTACTGCAATTTATGGTGACAAAGCCAAAACTGAAAGCCACGATCATGCTCACACCACAGAACAAGTCGATGTACTTGCTCACTTAGGGCAATTAATGCAAGAGCGTAAGCAAGCTGAAGCGGATACGTCATATGTTGCAAGCCTTTATAAAAAAGGCATCAATAAAATCTTGGAAAAAGTCGGCGAAGAAGGCGTAGAAACTATTATTGCTGCGAAAGACTACGCTGCTCAAAATACAGAAAGCAATTTAAATGACTTGATTTATGAAACTGCCGATTTGTGGTTCCATAGCATTGTCATGTTGGGTTATTTCGATCTTAATCCACAACTTATTATTGACGAATTAGCTCGTCGTCAGGGTTTATCTGGTTTAGTTGAAAAAGCTAACCGTAACAAGGTTTAAAATCACTCAGTGTCGAATATCGAAAAACCTAAAGCCACCTATGAGCAAGCCATTGCCATAGATAACGGACGTCTTGGGCAATCATTTAAAGTGATTGCCTATGCGGGTACAGGTAAAACTACTACATTACAAATGATTAGCGATGCCATGCCTGAACGGCGCGGTATGTATTTGGCTTTTAACAAAGCGATTGCAGGCGAAGCTCAAAACAAATTTCATCGCAATGTAGACTGCCGTACTTTCCACTCGCTCGCGTTTCGTAGTGTGCCACGTGGTGTGACAGATAAATTACGCTTGCCGCGCTTAAGTCCAAGCTTTATTGCTAAAGAATATCGACTAGAACCGATTACGTTACGACGCATGATGGGTGGACGTTATGAAAAATACGTCTTAATGCCAAGTCGTCTAGCGAGTCTTGTTGCCAATGCGGTGAGTTATTTCTGTTCGACTAGCTCACAATACCCAGCTCCTCGACACATTCAGGCACCCAACTGGTTACATCCAGACGATATTACCGAGCTACAGACCCACCTTTACCCTGCTGTTGAACGGCGCTGGTTAGAGTCTATCGACCCAAATCATCAAGCCGGAATTGGTCACGATATTTACCTCAAACTTTGGGCATTGTCTGAACCAAACATTCCAGCCGATTATGTCTTATTTGATGAAGCACAAGATGCTGATCCTTTAATGTTGGGTATCTTACTACGTCAAAAAAGTACGCAGGTTATTTATGTAGGCGATGCACATCAGCAAATCTACGCGTGGCGTGGTGCAGTTAATGCGATGCAACAACTGCCTTTGCCAGAGTCTCGCTTAACGACTTCTTTCCGTTTTGGAGAGGCAATTGCCGATGTCGCCAATGCGTTGCTAGGTGGTTTAAATGAAACAGTTCCGCTGCTTGGCAATCCGAACCAGAAATCGAGTGTAGTCAATAAACCGCATACCAAGATGCGTGATGCGATTTTGTGTCGTACCAATGCTCGGGCAATGGAGCTTTTATTAGCAGGCTTAGTTCACGGCGATAAAGTAAGTTTGCAGGCAGACCATCAAAAACTAAACCGTTTTGTAGATGCTGCAAGCCTCTTGAAGCAAGGAAAACGAGTTACTGACGTTCCCGAGTTAGCATGGTTTAACTCATGGCACGATGTACATGAATACTGTGAAACCAATGAAGGAAGTGATATCAAACCATTGGTTAAACTGGTAGATGATCACGGTACTGATCCATTAAAAAAGGCACTTGCTAAAATTACTCCCCTTGAGCAAGCTGACTATGTCATCTCAACTGCCCATAAAGCAAAAGGACTAGAGTGGAATCGTGTCCATATTGAAGATGACTATCAATTTAAAATTAATGGCTTAGAACACAAGATTACAGATGAAGAATTAAGATTACTTTACGTGGCCTGTACTCGTGCTAAAGTAAGTCTAAACATCCATCATCTTTATGATCTGATACAACAATTAAAAGTAAGGGCGCCTTTAAGTCTTCGTAAGTCGGTTGGTTGAAGCGCTCATAATTAGGTGAGCCTATGAGACTTGAATCCATCCAATTTAAACATGTTGCTCTGTTTCATGACCTAAAGATCCAGTTTCAATATGATAAACAACCGATTACTTTAATTTTAGGTGAGCAGGCAACCGGTAAAAGTATGCTACTCAAGCATATTTACCATGCTTTAACGTGGTTTCCTGCTCGCTTGAAAGATGTTCGTACCCCGGGCGTAGTCATGCCTGATCAAGACATTACCCATTCTCGGTTACAGTCTAAAATAGAAGTCAGCATTCATATTCCATCAGAGTTCGGGCAACTGCCTGAAACCACTTCTGCACAGCAAACCGACACATCTGTTTGTAGCTGGAAGCTATTTAAAACCTTAAATGCAACTGGCGTGGGCATTAGTCAGGTCGAAACTCAGCAGCTCGATCAAACCATTACCCTTTATCATCAAGTCACAAGAAAAGACCCACTTCAAGGCCTTCCCTTACTTGCCTACTACCCATCTGAGCGATTTGTTAACGATATAAATTTGCTGAATAAAAACCTGCCAGGGATTACTCAGTCTATTTCTGCTTATGAAATAAGCTTAATCCCGTTTACCACCTTTGCTCGTTTTTTTGAATGGCTGCGTGAAATTAGCGATATTGAAAATGCACAAGCAGCTCATGTTGTACAACGAATTATTTCTCAACAATCAAACCCACAAAATCAGGAAGAACTTTTACGTCAACTTCAAATCGAATTGGCAGGTCAACCTAAACAACTGCCTTCGCCAAATTTATATGCACTTAAATCGGCGTTAAAGATTATTTTTCCGGAACTTGAAGACATCTATTTACAATATCATCCACGTCTTCAACTTATGGCGCATTACAAGGGTGAAGCTTTAGTCTTTCAGCAACTTTCCAATACCACTAAAACATGGATTGCATTGATAGGTGATGTCGTACGTAGACTTTGTTTGCTCAACCCATTGAGCTTAGACCCTTGCCTTGAAGGTGAAGGAATTTTGTTAATTGACCAAATCGATTCACAACTAGATGCTCTGCATTGCTCAGAAATTTTAAATCGACTTCATCAGGCATTTCCGCGTTTACAAATTATAGTGACTGGAAGCCGTGAAGAGTTACTTGAACATGCAGCTGCTTATCAATGCCTTAAATTAGAACATGGCAAAGCAAGCCAACTTGATTTAAATACGACTCAGCAGCAGCTTGAACACCTTTACACCCTCTTGCACCGAGATGAAGTTTTAGCGCCACATATAGATCCTCTACCGCTTGATACCGAACCTACAACCACTCAAATTGACAATTTGTATCAGCAAATCCAAAGCTTAAATGAACAACAAAAAAATGAATTATTACGTATGATTCATACAGGAGATACTTCGGAAGAAACCTCATCTCTTTAAAATTTATTATCCATTTAGCTCAATTTTTATAATAAAACCGAATTCGCTAAATATATGATGAAATCTGGTTTTTGAGCTGAAAAATCACTAGATGTTGTTACCGCATGTAATAACATCAGATTTTTAATGATTTTTTAGTGTACAATAAATTTCATTTTGCGTTTTTATTATTCAAGTTGCGCAATACAACTTGTTTCTCGCTTTATTTTTCTAATTTGGTCGGGTTTTCAGAATATAAGCTTTGGAAATCTCTTTGAATTCCTATCTATTCTGAAATTAAAATTTCACCTTTAGGCTTCGGTCTAAATTATATATGGATACGAGTGTGCTACCGATAATTATCTTATTACCGTTAATATTAGGCACCACCCTTGTTTCATTGCTTCAACGGTTTTCACGTGGAGTAACGGCTTTAGGGGCGATCGGAGTCAGTTTAACCAGTTTTGGTTTATTACTGACTCAGGCTAAAACTGTGCTTGGTGGTGCAAGCATTCAACAAAGTTGGGATTGGTTACCGCAATTAGGAATTAATCTGAGCTTTAGACTTGATGCCCTTGGTTTATTATTTTCTCTTCTTATTACCGGTATCGGTACACTCATTTATATTTATGCCTATTATTATTTAGGCCCTAAAAATTCATTAAGTAAACTCTATTTATTACTCATGCTGTTTATGGCAGCAATGCTGGGTATTTCCCTTTCTAACAATTTAATTATTTTATTAGTGTTTTGGGAACTTACCAGTATTTCATCATTTTTACTGGTGGGTTACTGGAGTCATTACGAAGCAGCGCAACGCGGCTCGCGTATGGCACTCACCATTACAGGAATGGGTGGACTCGCCATGCTAGGTGGATTTGTCTTACTAGGACAAATCACCGGTACTTACGAAATTAATGATATTGTCGGAATGAAAGACCTTATTCAAAGTCATCATCTTTTCGTTCCGATGCTTTTGCTTATTTTACTTGGTGCTTTTACTAAAAGTGCTCAGTTCCCTTTCCATTTTTGGTTACCCAATGCAATGGCAGCACCCACTCCGGTGTCGGCTTATTTGCACTCTGCAACCATGGTTAAGGCAGGTATTTTCTTATTAGCACGTCTTGCACCTATCTTTATTGGTGCCGCGCTTTATCACAACATTGTCACATTTGTCGGCCTATTTACACTCTGTATGGCTGCATGCTTTGCCATTTTTAAAGAAGATCTAAAAGGGTTATTGGCTTACTCCACCATTAGTCATTTAGGCCTTATTGTCTGCTTATTAGGTATTGGTTCACCTTTAGCGGTTGCCGCTGCAATTTTCCATATTATTAACCATGCAGCCTTTAAAGCTGCCCTGTTTATGATTGCAGGGATTATTGACCATGAAACAGGTACACGTGATCTTAGAAAATTAAGTGGGGTATGGCAATTACTGCCGTTTACCGCAACGCTAACCATGATTACCGCTGCATCAATGGCAGGTGTTCCACTGACCAATGGCTTTATTTCTAAAGAAATGTTCTTTACTGAACTGTTGGCGAACCTTTCAGGCTCAGCTGTTATTTTTGCAAGTATTATTGCAACGCTTGCCGGTATTTTTGCAGTCAGTTATTCAATTCGTTTAGTGCACGGCGTATTTTTTGATGGTCCATTGGGTAAACAAGTACCAAATAAAAATGCCCATGAACCACCGATTGGCATGCGAGCACCAGCCATATTACTTGCGACACTATGTATTTTGGTGGGTATTTTCCCTGCCCTACTGGTTGAGCCTTTAGTTAATAGCGTGACACGTGCAAGTCTAATGCAACCTGATTTTGCAGGAACTCATCTTGCAATCTGGCATGGATTTAATGCTCCTCTTGTGATGAGTATTATTGCTTTGATTGGCGGCACGCTTTTCTATTTTGCTTTAGCAAAAGATGGCATGATTCGTAAAATCGACCTCGACCCACGACTTGGTCGTTTACAAGGTCGTGTTTTATTTGATTTGTTCTTAAAACATTTGCTATTAACCAGCCGAAAAATCAAACAAAAAACTGAGAATGGTTCACTACAAAGTTACCTGTTCTTAATGATTGCTTTTAGCATCATTCTGGTCACTTTGCCTTTACTCAATCAAGGCCTTACCACAGGTACACGCGAACTCACACATGCACCATGGATTGCAGTTGTTCTTTGGCTGACCTTATTCTCGGGTTGCTGGATGATGCTCTGGTTCCATCATGAGCGCATTAAAGCGGTACTCATTAGTGGTGCAATTGGTCTCGTGGTTACTATGGTATTTGTTACCATGTCAGCACCTGACTTAGCTCTCACTCAAATTACAGTAGACGTTGTAACGACTGTACTTTTATTGATGAGTTTATCTCTATTACCACAGCTTACGCCTTATGAATCTACTCGCACTAGACGTTTGAGAGATGCATTTTTAGCAATCATTGGTGGCTTGGGTATTGGCTGGATTACGTGGCTCATTTTAACGCGTGACCATAATTCGATTTCATGGTTCTTTGCTCAGCAATCTTTACCACTTGGCGGCGGCTCTAACATTGTAAATGTCATTTTAGTTGACTTCCGTGGTTTCGATACCTTTGGTGAAATTACCGTACTAGGGATTGCTGCGATTGGTGCGCTCTGTCTTATGGATGGCATGCGCGTACACGGCACCACCATGACACAAGGCCTCACCTATCGCTTTAACCCATCTCCGCTCATGTTCCGTATTACAGCCTCTTGGGTGTTGCCTTTAGCGCTAGTGGTAAGTGTCTATATCTTTATGCGCGGACATAACTACCCTGGCGGTGGCTTCATTGCAGGTTTAATTACCTCAATGGCACTCATTATTCAGTACATTGCTTTAGGTCAAGACCAAGCAGAACAAATGTTAAAAGCACAATCTGGTCGTCTTTATGAGGTCTGGATTGGTTCCGGTTTAACAATTGCAGGCTTAACAGGTATTGCTGCATGGTTCTGGGCACGTCCATTCTTAACCAGTGCTCATGTCTATGTTGAGTTACCAGTTTTAGGAAAACTACATCTGGCTTCAGCAGCAAGCTTTGATTTGGGTGTGTATATCACAGTGGTAGGCGCCACTATGCTACTCATTTCTGTATTAGGGGACTCTCGCCATTCGAGTATGTCTGGTCCTGTACCTCATGGAGAGAAATCATCATGATCAGTTTAGAATTCTTACTGGCCTCTGCGATTGGGCTACTTGTTGCGACAGGCATCTATCTCATTTTACGTGCACGTACCTTCCCTGTGGTATTGGGATTAGCCGTACTCGGTTATGCAGTTAACCTATTTTTGTTTGCGATGGGCCGCTTGCAAGTGAGCTCACCAGCAATCTTGACTGAAACCACCAATATTACAGACCCACTTCCGCAAGCACTTGTTTTAACTGCAATCGTTATCGGTTTTGCGACCACCGCGTTTATTGTACAACTGGCCCTACGCAGCCGTTATGAATCAGGTAGTGACCACGTTGATGCTAAAGAAGATATTTCTCCAACATACGACCCACGTGAGGATGAGCCGTGATGTTTGATTTTTTATCTTTTTGGCAAGCTAATACACCAATTTTCAGTATCCTCATCCCAGCATTCACTGGTTTTATCTTATTGCTTTTAGGTAACCCTGGCGCTGGTGCATTAAAAGAAGATTGGCGACAACCTTGGCGCCGTGGCATTAGCCTCGTCTCAGCAATTGCGGGTTTAGTCACTGCGATTAATTATCTTATTGTTGCAAATACTGATCAAATTACGGTTTACCAGTTGAGCGAGTGGTCAGCACCGTTTGGTATTGTGCTGGTACTCGACCGACTTTCTGCATTTATGCTGGTTTTAACCTATGCATTAGCAGTTCCAGTTTTATGGTATGCCAGTGAAAACTGGGATACGAGAGGCCGCTATTTCCACGCCATATTCCATTTTCTTTTAATGGGATTATGCGGAGCATTTCTGACAGGCGACTTATTCAACCTTTTTGTTTTCTTTGAAATCTTGCTTATGGCGTCCTATGTCCTCTTATTACATGGACAAGGCAAACCGCGTTTTCAGCTTGGCGTACACTATGTCATTATCAACCTTTTAGCCTCTGCTCTATTCTTAATTGGGCTTGGTATGATTTATGGCAGTGTAGGCAGTCTAAATATGACTGACGTTTCACGCCTTTTACCCACTTTAGATGCAGATCAACACAAATTAGCAGTCGCTGGCGCCTTACTCTTATTTGTCGTGTTTGGTATTAAAGCGGCCATGCTACCAGTTGGTTTTTGGCTACCAAAAACTTATGCCGTTGCAAGTACACCTGTCGCAGCGATTTTTACCATTATGACCAAAGTAGGCATCTATGCTATTTTGCGTGTCAATGGAACGGTATTTAACGATGTACTTAGCCAAGAAATCTTTAAAAGTTGGTTACTTCCAATTGGCTTAGTGACTTCTTTATATGGCGTGATTGGTGCAATCGGTGCAGATCGCCTCAGACGTTTTGTTGGTTTTATGGTGCTGTCTTCGATTGGCACATTATTGACTGCCATTGCGATGTCAAATACGCAAGCTTGGTCAGGGGCACTATTCTATTTAGTCCACAGTACACTGATTGGTGCAGCATTTTACTTGTTCTGTGGCTGGATGACGTCACAGCGTGGTGACTTTAAAGACCATTTAAAAATTGCGCCAAGAATTAAGCAAGAAAAAGCAGCGATGCTGACTTACTTCTTAATTGCCATGATGCTCGCAGGTTTACCACCTTTTAGTGGCTTCTTTGGTAAAGTATTTATTTTACAAGCGACTGTTGAAACTGCATATCAAGGCTGGGTTATTGGTATTGTGCTTGTGGTCAGTCTATTAAGTATTATTGCGTTAACACGAGTCGGATTTATTTTATTCTGGCGTGCTTCACCACCAGAGGAAGACCCAATCAATCCTGCTTATATTATTTATCGTGCTTTACCTGAACGAGCACCGCCACGTAATGATTCAGTGATTTATATTTTGCTTGCAGGCTTAGTGGCTTATGTTGTGTTTGCTTCACCTGTGTTGCACTACACCACAAGTACTGCTCAGCAAATTCAAAATCATGCCTTATATCAGCAATCTATTCTTAAGACTGATCAAAACGGCGAAGTCATTAGTGTCCAGCCTTATGACTCAACTTATTTACCTGAAACAAAATACGGTGGAGAAGTTGAAGATCATAATGCCTATCTCGTTCCGGACATTATTTCTAAAGACACATTCAACGGTGTACATATTTCTGAATATAAACATCGCCAAATTCAGCAGCAAGAAAAATTGCAAACACCAACCATTGCTGATGAAAGTCAACTGAAACCTATGGAGCCATAACAATGCAGCTATCTAAATTGCTTGACCGCTGGTTCCCGCATCCATTTGTTTCTTTTTTAATTATTATCTTTTGGTTAATGCTCTCGCATAGTCTTGATGCGAGCGACCTACTTATGGCTGTAATTTTGGGACTTGTGATTCCTCGATTGGTTCGACCTTTTATTACTAGAACACCCCACATTCATTGGCAACCAGCAGTAAAACTATGCTTTGTTGTACTGTGGGATATTATTGTTTCCAATTTTCGCGTTGCTAAACTGGTGTTAGGGTCACCAAAAAAATTGCATCCAAAATGGTACCGTGTACCGCTAGAAACAGAACATGAGCAAGTAAATTCTTTACTGGCAATGATTATTACCACAACACCGGGTACAGTCTCTGCTGGTATTGATCAAGAGCGTGGTGACATTTTGGTACACTCGCTCAGTACAGAAAATACTGAAAGTGATGTGCAAGACATCAAACAACGCTATGAGGCTCCACTCATGGAAATTTTTGATGTGAGAAGCAAATCGGAGGACAACACATGACCATCCTACCTTATGCACTTGGCATTAGCTTGATTGCCATCACGATCTCTATGTTGCTGTGTCTTTTTCGGATGGTGATGGGACCATCAATTGTAGACCGCCTTTTAGCACTCGATACTCTTTTTCTAAATGCAACTTGCCTCATTGTTGTATTAGGTATTTATTGGACCACCACCTCTTTATTTGAAGGGGCTTTATTGGTTGCCATGCTAGGGTTTGTTTCGACAGCTGCTTTGGCACGTTATTTCACCACTGGCCATGTGATCGATTAAAGGGAGGTCAAAATGCAATTTACAATGGAAATTATTGTTTCGATCTTTCTAGTTTTTGGCTCATTCTTTATGTTGGTCGGTTCAATCGGAATGGTACGCCTACCCGATTTATTTATGCGATTACATGCACCTACCAAGTCGAGCACATTAGGCTTAGGTAGCTTTTTAATTGCTTCAATGATCTTTTTTGCTTTCCAAGGTCGCTTTGGTTTTGCCGAATTACTTATTACACTTTTGGCTTTTATTACGGCACCTGTTTCAGCCAATTTAATTGCTCAAGCAGCGCTACATTTACGCTTACGCTCGCTGAGTGGTGAAGTTCCTGAAGCTATTGAACGCCCATTACCATGGGATCGTTACAAAATCGGACAGCGCTTTTCACAAAACAAACCTCCGATGGAACCTCCCAAGGAATAAAAATTTGAATAAATAAAAAAGCCACCCAAAGGTGGCTTTTTTATTTTGAGTAGGAATTACTCTTCGTCATCTGACTTACGTTCCGGTAAATCTTGTACCGCTTTTTCAATAAGACCAAACATATAGTTACCATATGCATTCGTCTTATCGTAATGGAAACGTAAGCGAGGTGTAATACGGGTTTTAATACGACGACTAAGTTCATGACGCAAGAAACCAGAAGCTTTATTCAATACATCTAAAGTTTCTTTATTCGCTGCTTCACTTTGTTCGTCACCGAGCTCACGTCCCATAACGGTAACGTAAACTTCAGCATATCCCATATCAGCACTGACTTTCACGGCTGAGATGGTCACTAGACCACCCAGACGCGGATCTTTTAACTCCTGACGGATTAGATCAGACAGCTCACGCTGTACTGAATCCGCCATTCGCTTTAAGCGTTGGCTACCCGCCATTAAAGACTCCGTTTAATCAATTGAACATCATATACTTCGATCTTATCTTGTACTTTGATGTCTTTATAACCTTTCACCGCAAGACCACATTCCATACCAGCACGAACTTCTTCAACTACATCTTTATAGCGGCGTAATGATTCAAGCTCACCTTGGAACACAACCACGTCATCACGTAATACGCGAATCGGTTTATTACGATGTAATGTACCTTCAAGTACCATACAGCCTGCTGCTGCACCAAACTTACTTGAGTGGAATACTTCACGTACTTCAGCAACACCCAAGATTGTTTCACGGTGTTCAGGAGCAAGTTTACCACTCATGGCATCTTTCACATCATCAATCAATTCATAGATGATGCTGTAGTAACGAATGTCGATACCATCTTGGTCACTTCTCTGACGAGCAGCTGTATCAGCACGAACATTAAAGCCTAACAATACAGCTTCTGAAGATTCAGCAAGAATCACATCAGACTCTGTAATCGCGCCAACACCCGAACTAATTACACGAACTTTTACTTCATCAGTAGAGAGTTCATATAAAGCGGCATTCAATGCTTCTAAAGTACCACGTACGTCTGTTCTTAAAACAACGTTCACTGTAGGAACATCTTTTTTGCCCATTGACGACATGATATTTTCAAGGCGCATCGCGCTTTGACGTTCAATACGTTTTTGACGTTCACGGTCAGCACGAGCATCGGCAACTTCACGTGCTTTCTTCTCGTCATTTACAACAAGAACTTCATCACCTGCCATTGGAGCATCTGGAAGACCCAGAATTTCTACTGGAATAGATGGTCCTGCTGATTTAATCGGCTTACCGTTTTCATCAGACATTGCACGGACACGACCATAAGATGAACCTGCAAGAACAAGGTCACCAATATTTAATGTACCGTTTTGAACAAGAATAGAAGTTACTGCACCACGGCCTTTATCAACACGCGCTTCAATAACAACACCTTGCGCAGCACCTTCAGCAGATGCCTTTAATTCCATCAATTCTGATTGAATAAGAATTAAATCAAGGAGTTCATCGATACCCTGTCCAGTATGTGCAGAAACTTTAGCAATCGGAACATCACCACCCCATTCTTCTGGAACGATTTGTTTCGTTGTTAATTCATTTAACACACGGTCTGGATCAGCAGATTCTTTATCCATTTTGTTGATTGCAACAATAATTGGAGTACCTGCTGCACGAGCATGGTCAATTGCTTCTGCAGTTTGTGGCATTACACCATCATCTGCCGCAACAACTAATACCACGATATCTGTTGCTTTAGCACCACGTGCACGCATTGAAGTAAACGCAGCATGTCCCGGTGTATCAAGGAATGTAATAATTCCTTTGTCTGTTTCAACGTGATACGCACCAATATGCTGTGTAATACCGCCTGCTTCACCTGCCGCCACTTTCGAACGACGAATACGGTCAAGCAATGATGTTTTACCATGGTCAACGTGACCCATAATCGTAACAACTGGTGGACGAGTTGTTTGCTCACCACGTGCTTCTTCAGCCGCTTCAAGCAAGTTATCTTCCGCTTGTGTATCAGAAACTAGAACAGGATTGTGTCCCATTTCTTCTACAACAAGTGCCGCTGTATCTTGGTCAATCGCTTGATCTTGGTTAACCAACTCACCCATTTTCATAAGTGTTTTGATAACTTCACGTACTTTAATCGCCATTTTTTGAGCAAGATCGGCAACAACAATACTTGAACCGATTTCTACATCATAGACTTGCTTTTTAACTGGCTTTTCAAATCCATGCTTATTTGCTTGGCTTGATTTTAAACCACGTTTGTTATGGTTAACGAAGCTTTGCTCTTCTTGACCACGACGGCCGCCTTTCTTACCAGCACGCGGGTTAGTAGTTGCGCCACCACGTTTAATTTCACGGTCTTCTTGCTTGAATGAATCTTCATAAGCTTGGCCAACAAGACCTGAAGCAAGTGGAGAATCATCAATTACACGAATTGTAGTAGTAGCATCGTCATTTGAATATTTAGATGCCATTTTGCGCATTTGTTCAAGCGTACGTTGCTGAGCTTCTTCAGCCGCTTTACGACGTGCAGCTTCTTCAGTTGCTTTTAACTGAGCTGTTTGAGCTTCACGCGCTTTCTTTTGCTCTAATGTTTCTGCTGGTTTTGGTGCAGGTTTTACTGTACCACCACCACGTTTTTTCACTACAACAGCAGCTTTAGGAGCTGACTGTGCAGCGCTATCTTGTTGGTGAGCAGCACGCATCGCATCTAAAGTTGCTTTTGCTTTTTGCTCTGTTTGAAGACGCGCTTTTTGCTCTGCAGTATCACGCGCTTGTTGATCTGCACGTGCTTTAGCGTCTGCTTCTGCACGCGCTTTAGCTTCTGCTGCAATTTGTTCTGGATTTGGTTTAGCAAAAACCTGTTTTTTACGTACTTCTACGTTAATTGTTTTTGCTTTACCTGAAGTACTTGCAACTTTAGCGGTACTGGTTGTTTTACGTTTCAACGCAATTTTTCCTGTGTTACCACTTTCCTGACCATGCACTTTTTTCAAATGATTGACTAAAGTGTCCTGTTGTTCAGTGGTAATAATGTCGTCTGCTGTACGTTGAGGCAAACCTGCTTCGCGAGCCTGTTCTAGGAGCTTCTCAACAGGACGTCCTACACTGAGAGCTAACTCTTTAATCGACTTGTCCGTCATATTTCATCTCCTAGTTAAACCATGATTCGCGAGCTTTCATGATCAATTGACCAGCTTTTTCATGACCAAGACCTTCAATATCAGAGATATCGTCAGTAGCCTGATCTGCCAAATCATCAACGGTAATAATACCGCGAGCGGCAAGCGAGTAAGCGATCTCAGAAGTCATGCCTTCCATTGTGAGAAGGTCTGCGCTCGGTTCTTGAATATTTTCTTGCTGTTTCAAAGCATCAGTAAGAGCTGCTTCTTTTGCACGACTTTGCAATAACTCAACCAATTCAGCATCAAGCTCAATTTCGTCAAAAGTTTCAGCAGGAACATAAGCAATCTCTTCTAAAGAAGTGAAGCCCATTTCTACCAATGCCATTGCTAAATCTTCTTCAATATCTAAACGTGATACAAACATGTCGAGATATTGCTGAGCTTCATTTTGCTGACGAGCACGATACTCTTCTTCAAGCATCATGTCGAGTTTGTAGCCAGTTAAATCAGAAGCTAAACGAACGTTTTGACCTTGTGAGCCAATTGCACGAGCTAATTGATCGCTGGTTGCAAAAATAATATCGGCACTTCTTGCATCTTCATCAAGCACGATGCCTGAAACATCAGCTGGTTCTAATGCGCTAGCAATGTATTGAGCTGGATCATCAGACCAGACCACTACATCAATACGTTCACCGTTTAACTCTTGCTGTACGGCTTGAATACGCGTACCACGCATACCAATACATGCACCTACAGGATCAATACGGTGATCATTTGTTTTAACTGCAATTTTAGCACGAACACCCGGTTGGCGTGCTGCTGCTTTAATTTCAATAATTTCTTCAGAAATTTCAGGAATTTCTTTTTTCATCAAAGCAATTAACATTTCAGGCTTAGCGCGTGATAACAACAACTGTGCGCCACGGCCTTCACGGTTAACATTATACAAGATAGCGTTTACACGTTGCTTTGGACGAAGGATTTCTTTAGGAATCATTTCTTCGCGAGCAAGATAAGCTTCTGCGTTATCACCCAAGTCAATGATAAAGCCATCTTTGGTTTGTTTTTTCACTTCACCGTAGATCAACTCACCCACTTTAGATTCGTATGCATCAGCAACTAAAGCACGCTCAGCTTCACGGATTTTTTGTACGATAACTTGTTTTGCAATTTGTGCAGCAATACGACCGAACTCAATAGATTCTACTTCGAGTTCACGCACGTCACCAATTGACCATTTAGATGGATCAACGTCAGAAATCGCATCTTGGCAAGCTGGCATTTCATGATCTTCATCTGCCACTACAGTCCATTGACGGAACGTACGGTAATCACCAGTTTTACGATCAATCTCTACACGAAGCTGAGCTTCTTCAGCATGCGTACCTTCGTAAAATCTTTTCTTCGTTGCAGCAACTAAAGCTTGTTCTAAAGCCTCGAAGATCGCTTCACGACTAACACCTTTTTCATTACTAACCGTTTCTACAACGGTAAGAATTTCGCGGCCCATAAGTCACCTACCGATTTCTTATATAATTTAAATAAATTTAATCTTGATAGATCAAGTTTGCTTTATCGATATTGTTGCTGTCGATATCAAGCACATGCTTTCCTTCAACTTCAACCTGAATCTCTTCATTTTCAAGGTCTACAGCAAGGAGTTTTGCTTGAAATTTACGGCGATTTTCTACTGCTGCAATTAAACGCAAAGCAACTTGTTGTCCAATGTAACTTTGCAATTGTTCGAGTTGAAAAAATGGGCGATCCCAACCTGGTGAAGAAACTTCTAAAGAATACTCACCTGAAATCGGATCATGAACATCCAACATCGCGCCGACTTGTTGTGTAACTCGTACACAATCTTGTACGCCAATACCACGACCTTGTTCTACTTCACCATCTTCATTAATCACTGGTTCAGCATTTTCATCAACCGGTCTATCGATATAAATACGCAATAATGAACGTTTACCTTGTGGAAGGAATTCAATTCCCCACAGGTCAACACCACATGCCTGCACTGCTGGAGCAATCATGTCATACAATGCTTGGGATTTATTTGATAATTTCATTTACTCTCGTCATTCTCGTGCGATTCAATCGGTTGTTTTAACCGACACAGACCTACTATAGTGAAGCATGACTATTTGACCAATTGATGTCGACACTACACGATAGCGATACGATAACCAATAAAAAAGGGCGTTAATCGCCCCTATGTAGCACAGAAAACAATAGTCCACTGTGCAAAAAGGCCCACCTGTCTGTGAGCCTCTTTTAAGAAACTTGGTAGCGGGAGCTGGATTTGAACCAACGACCTTCGGGTTATGAGCCCGACGAGCTACCAGACTGCTCCATCCCGCATCAACGTGCAAAAATTATATACAAATATCGAAAAAAGTCAATGTAAACTTACCCAATATTCGCTTGATTAAGTTGCACCTTAATCAAATTGGTAGCGGGAGCTGGATTTGAACCAACGACCTTCGGGTTATGAGCCCGACGAGCTACCAGACTGCTCCATCCCGCATCAATAAACTGCTTGCACTCAACTTTCTGGTTCAAAGTTGGTGCGGAAGGGGGGACTTGAACCCCCACGCCCGAAGGCACTACCACCTCAAGGTAGCGTGTCTACCAATTCCACCACCACCGCAGCTTGTGGGACGCATTCTAGTCCTTCCAACTGCAAAAGGAAAGCCCTATTTCGAATTATTGACCCGTTTTTGGTGCATTTGGTGAAGTTTCAGGCGATGTTGTTTGAGCTGGTGCTGTTGTTTGTACAGTTTTCAAGCTATATGCTTCCGTCGTCTGTTTTTTCGCAAAAACAGCGAGAGTTAAACTCGTTACAAAGAACAACGCAGTTAAAACAGCAGTCAGGCGAGTAAGGAAATTACCCGAACCCGATGCACCAAATACAGTTGCTGCACCGCCGCCGCCAAAAGAAGCACCAGCATCTGCGCCTTTACCGTGTTGCACTAAAATCAATGCAATCATCAGTACCGCTAAAATAATATGTACAACAAGTACAAAAGAGTGCATACCCTATCCTCGTTATTTGCTTTGCGCGAAGGCTTGTACAATTTGATAAAAAGATGCTGCATTTAATGAAGCACCGCCGACCAACGCACCATTAATGTCTGGACATGCAGCTAATTCAACAGCATTTTCAGCTTTTACACTACCACCATATAAAATAGCAATATCTGAACCTGCTGAAGTAAGCTGACATAAGCCTTCACGAATTTTAGCGTGCATCGCTTGTGCATCTTGTGGAGAAGCTGTTTTACCTGTACCAATTGCCCAAATAGGTTCATAAGCAATCACGACTTGGTTTTGCCATTGTTCAGCGGTCACTACCGATGCAATATCACAAATTTGCTGTAAAACAACTTGCTCTGCCTGACCTTGCTCACGCTGTTCAAGACTTTCACCCACACAATAAATGACAGTCAAACCCGCATTTAATGCATTTTGGAGTTTCGCTTTCAAAATTTCCACGTTGTCGCCAAAAATATCACGGCGTTCAGAGTGTCCGACCAGTACGAAATTAATTTGACTATCTTTTAATAATTCTGCACTAACTTCGCCCGTATAAGCACCTGTACCTGCAACACGCGATACATCTTGCGCAACCGTATATACTGTTCTTGCAGCATCCTGCAATTGCGCCTGTACTATTGTAAGTGCAATAGAAACAGGGGCAACGCCCACATGGCAGCTTTCATCTGCAATTTGGTTTTGTTGCAATAATTGTTTAAATTCTTCTATAAGTTGGTTGGCGTTAGCACGCATTGGATTCATTTTCCAGTTGCCAACTACCCAAGGCGTAATCGTCGAACCCGACATACTGCTCACCTTTCATCAAAAATGCAGCACATTCTACACGCATTTATACAAATTTCAGATACTTTTCTTTAATGGGATTACTTATATCTTTTCTACTCTTTGAAATTAAAAAAACTTTATAAGGACTCAAACTTAAACATTTTAAAAATTAATCTATAAAAACTTCGACTGGTTCAAGCTTTAACAGTCTGAGTAGGACTAGAGCAACATTTTATAAGGTAGTAATTTTACATAACAAAAGTATAATTTTTCATATACCAATTATAAACACATTAGCATAGGCAGGCAGATGTCAGCATTACATACATCTCCAAAATTTACGGGGTTTTTTCGGCGTTTAGTCGAAGAAAAGCATGTGTCGGCAGCGACCATGCAAAATGCATTAGATGCAGCAAAGAGAGCTAAGCAGGATACAGTCGCATATTTAATTGAAGAGGTTCATCTCTCCCCTTCTTTATTGGCTGAAACAATTTCTGCTGAGTTTGCTGAACCATATTTTGATCTAGATGTTTATGACACATCTCAGATTCCTAAAGATCTGGTCGATCAAAAACTGATTTTAAAACATCGGATTTTGCCACTTATTCAAAGAGGGCAAATTTTATATGTCGCGACCAGCAATCCAAGCAATATTGAAGCGATTGATGCGATCCGTTTTAACAGCAAACTGATGGTTGAGCCTGTCATTGTCGAGCACCATAAACTCGAAAAAGTTTTAGGTCAACATTTTGCAGAAGAAAGCAGCTTTGACTTTAATGATGAAGAGTTTGATCTTGATGTCAGTCTTGATGGCCCTACCACTCAAGAGGATGAAGAAGAAACGCCACAAGGTGATGAAGCACCTATTGTTAAATATATTAATAAGTTGCTCATTGATGCCATTCGTATGGGTGCTTCAGATTTACATTTTGAACCGTATGAAAAGTCATATCGGGTACGTTATCGTGTCGATGGCGTGTTACGTCAAATTGCCAATCCGCCTTTACAACTTGCGAACCGTTTGGCATCACGTTTAAAAGTAATGTCTCAAATGGATATTTCCGAAAAACGTGTCCCACAAGATGGTCGTATCAAACTTAAGCTCTCAAAAACTAAAGCAATTGATTTCCGTGTGAACTCACTTCCGACTTTGTTTGGTGAAAAGCTAGTTCTACGTATTCTTGATCCATCAAGCGCAATGCTAGGGATTGACGCATTAGGATACGAAGAAGAACAAAAAGCTTTATTTATGGAAGCTTTAGATAAACCACAAGGCATGCTTTTAATTACTGGACCAACAGGTTCTGGTAAAACTGTATCTTTATATACAGGTTTAAATATTTTAAATACTGAAAGTTCTAATATTTCTACTGCCGAAGATCCAGTGGAAATTAACCTCGAAGGTATTAATCAGGTTAACGTGAACCCAAAAGTAGGTCTCACTTTTGCTGCCGCGCTTAAATCCTTTTTACGTCAAGACCCTGACATTATTATGGTGGGTGAGATTCGTGACTTGGAAACAGCAGAAATCGCAATTAAAGCTGCACAAACGGGTCACATGGTGATGTCGACGCTACATACCAACAGTGCTCCAGAAACGCTAACCCGTCTACGCAATATGGGAGTCCCCTCTTTTAATATTGCAACATCAGTAAACCTCGTTATTGCACAGCGTTTAGCGCGACGTCTTTGCTCTCAGTGCAAAATACCTGCTGATATTCCTAAACAAAGCCTATTAGAAATGGGTTTTACCGAACAAGACTTAGCACATCCAGACTTTCGCGTTTTTCAACCGGTAGGTTGTCCTGAATGTCGTGAAGGCTATAAAGGCCGTGTCGGTATTTATGAAGTAATGAAAGTTACACCTGAGATTTCCAAGATTATTATGGAAGATGGCAACGCTCTAGAAATCGCGGCTGCTTCTGAAAAACTGGGGTTTAATAATCTACGTCGTTCAGGTTTAAAAAAGGTGATGCAAGGCGTGACTTCCCTACAAGAAGTTAACCGTGTGACCAGTGAATAAGACACTATTTAAAATAAGGATAATCTGATGGCTGTCAAAAAGGCACAAATGATGCCGACTTTTGCTTATGAAGGGGTTGACCGTAAAGGCATAAAAATTAAGGGAGAACTGCCAGCTAAAAATATGGCTTTAGCTAAAGTGACCTTACGCAAACAAGGGGTTACTGTTCGAACCATACGTGAGAAACGTAAAAATATTCTTGAAGGTTTATTCAAGAAAAAAGTCACCACACTTGATATTACGATTTTTACCCGACAACTGGCGACCATGATGAAAGCTGGTGTACCACTGGTACAAGGCTTTGAAATAGTAGCAGAAGGTTTAGAAAATCCAGCCATGCGTGAGGTAGTACTCGGTATTAAAGGTGAAGTGGAAGGTGGTAGTACCTTTGCCTCAGCTTTAAAAAAGTATCCTCAATATTTTGATAATTTGTTTTGTTCACTTGTTGAGTCTGGTGAACAATCAGGTGCGCTCGAAACAATGTTGGACCGCGTTGCAATTTACAAAGAAAAAAGTGAATTGTTAAAACAGAAAATCAAGAAAGCAATGAAATACCCGGCGACAGTTATTGTAGTAGCCATTGTGGTGACCATTATTTTGATGGTTAAAGTCGTACCCGTGTTTCAGGATCTGTTTTCTTCATTCGGAGCAGAATTACCAGCATTCACCCAAATGGTCGTGAATATGTCTAAATGGATGCAAGAATACTGGTTTATTATGATTATCGCGATTGGTGCAATGATTGCCGCCTTTTTAGAAGCTAAAAAACGCAGTAAGAAGTTTCGTGACGGCTTAGATAAACTCGCGCTTAAATTACCTATTTTTGGGGATTTGGTCTATAAAGCAATTATTGCACGTTATAGCCGTACGCTTGCGACCACATTCGCAGCTGGTGTACCACTAATTGATGCACTTGAGTCAACCGCCGGCGCAACCAACAATGTCATCTATGAGCAAGCTGTCATGAAAATTCGTGAAGATGTCGCAACAGGTCAGCAACTTCAGTTTGCCATGCGTGTATCTAACCGTTTTCCTTCTATGGCTGTACAAATGGTTGCAATTGGTGAAGAATCTGGTGCACTAGACAGCATGCTCGATAAAGTTGCTACCTATTATGAAAATGAAGTGGATAATGCCGTTGATGGTTTAACTGCAATGATGGAACCTTTAATCATGGCAATTTTAGGGGTACTGGTAGGCGGTCTAGTGATTGCCATGTATCTTCCAATTTTCCAAATGGGCTCAGTTATATAATGCAAGATATTATTGCTTATTTTATTCAAAATGTAACTGCACTTTATGTTGCGGTTGCACTCATGAGCCTATGTATTGGTAGCTTTCTAAATGTAGTGATTTATCGTACTCCAAAGATGATGGAGCAAGACTGGCAGCAAGAATGTCAAATGCTCCTCAATCTAGAACACCCCATTATTGACCATGGAAAACTGACATTAAGTAAACCTGCTTCATCATGTCCAAAGTGCCATCAATCGATTCGTTGGTATCAAAATATTCCTGTCATAAGCTGGTTAGTGCTAAGAGGAAAATGTGGTCATTGCCAACATCCTATCAGCATTCGTTATCCAGCCATCGAACTACTTACCATGCTATGTTCATTGGTGGTGGTTATGGTGTTTGGTCCAACTATACAAATGCTTTTTGGACTCATCCTCACATGGGTACTGATAGCACTGACCTTTATTGACTTTGATACACAACTTTTGCCTGATCGCTTTACTCTTCCTTTAGCTGCGCTTGGTTTAGGCATTAACACCTTTAATATCTACACCTCACCCAACTCGGCCATTTGGGGTTACCTCATTGGTTTTCTATGTCTTTGGATTGTCTATTACTTATTTAAAGTAATTACTGGCAAAGAAGGTATGGGCTACGGCGACTTTAAATTGCTTGCAGCATTAGGTGCATGGATGGGGCCATTGATGCTACCGTTAATTGTGTTATTGTCATCTTTATTGGGTGCAATCATTGGCATCATCTTATTAAAGTTAAGAAATGACAATCAACCTTTTGCTTTTGGGCCGTATATTGCGATTGCGGGTTGGGTTGCCTTTTTATGGGGTAATCAGATTATGAAAATTTATTTAGGAGGTTAAGATGGCTTTTATTCTGGGAATCACAGGTGGTATTGGCAGTGGAAAATCTGCTGCAACACAATGGTTCGAGTCCCAAGGAATTCAAGTCGTCGATGCCGATATCGTTGCGCGTGAAGTCGTTGAAAAAGGCCAACCTACTCTCCAAAAAATTCAGCAAACTTTTGGAGACTGGGTACTTCAACCCGATGGTAGTTTAGACCGCCGCGCCTTACGTGAATATATTTTCCAAAATCCAGAAGCGCGCCACACACTCGAAAAAATTACCCACCCTGCAATCCGTCAATCTATTATTCAACAGCTACAAAATCCTAAAAGTCCTTATGTGATTTTAGTTTCACCACTACTTTTTGAAACCAACCAGCATGAATTGGTTAATCACACCCTATTAGTTGATGCGAGCGAACAAACTCAAATTCAACGTGCAAGTCAGCGCGATGGGCAAAACCAAGAACAAATCCAGAAAATTATTGCTGCACAAATGCCACGCGAGCGTAAACGTGAACTTGCCAATGACATTGTGTTTAATGACGGATTACTCGAACATTTATATCAGCAATTAGAGCCTTTACATCAAAGCTATTTGAAGCGCGCCAACTAATCTTGCTTATTTTGCTGCTGAATCTTTTGTGCCAAGCTATCTTGCCTAAACCAACGCCAAGGCTGTAAAGCACCTATTCCCATACCTACTAAGCCCACCACAATCGATGGGCTTAATGACTCGCCAAGTAAAGGTACAGCTAAAATAGCAGCAATAAACGGCGCCAAAGTCACAATACTTCCCGTTTTAAAAGCGCCTAGTCGCTGAATGGCAGCAACATAAGTCAAAGTTGCGATAATAACGACAAATACACCGTGGAAAATGCCCTGTATCGCTAAATGAACAGGACTAACTTCCATAAAATGCTTAGGCAGAAATAAAGCATAGATGGGTAAATAGATAATTGCAGACCAAATCGCAACACTTGCCATAGAGTGCCATGCGGAAAGTTTCCACTGTTTAAGTAATACAGTGAAAATACCCCACCAAATCGCACTAATAAAAAGAAGCAAATCCCCCAGGCCAAAAGCAGAAGCATTACCTTGCAACATCAACACACTCATGAGAGCCAAGGCAGTGATCATAATTGCCAGACTCACCCATGTATGCTTATCAAATGGTTGTCTAAATAAAATGTATGCTGCAATTGCAGTACAAATTGGAATACAACCATTTAAGAAAATTGCAGCATGTGCAGCAGGGGCATAAAGAAACGCGGTGTAGACGGTAAGACAATAAATCACTCCACCAATGAGCGCCAAAATAACCGCATGCTTACTCCATAAAAAAGCGAGATCTTTTTTATAAATTAAGATAGGCATCAAAATTAGAAAAGCAATAGCAAAGCGCAGTGCAGCAATATCCCAAGCACTGATATGCCACTGTGCATTTAAACGGGCAAAAAGTGTAAACCCGCCCCAAATGCACATGGTCACCAATACAAAGAAATAACCTTGCTTACGGGGAGACATATTAAGACTGCTTTAAAACGAGAAAGGCAGCTCTATTATACCTCAGAACGCTGACGGCAAGCCTCATAAAGTGCCATACCTGTTGCCACACTCACATTTAGGCTCTGTAAATTCCCAGACATCGGGATATAAACTTTATGATCACACTGTGCCTGAGTAATTGGACGTAAACCCGTATCTTCAGCTCCCATCACGATTACGACTGGACCAGAGAAATCACATTTTTGAATTGGTAATGCGCTTTCATCAAGCATGGTGCCAATCACACGTGTATGAGTGGTTTCTTTTAGATGGGCTAATGTACGAGCTAAGTTTGTTACTTGAATGAACTTAACTTTCTCGGCTCCACCCGCTGCAACCTTACGAGCAGTTGGGGTCAAACTTGCTGAGCGATCACGAGGCACAATCACAGCCTGAACACCCATTGCAGCGGCTGTACGAATACAAGCACCTAAGTTATGTGGATCGGTCACCTGATCTAATGCCAGCAATAAAGCATCTGGAGTTTCAGCCAAGATCTGATCCAGATCTTTTTCATTTAAAGTCGGGTGCGGACGTACTGCTGCCACTACACCTTGGTGGAATGGCAAGCCCGCAAGCTTTTCGAGGCTATCACGGCTTGCTTTTTGTACACTAATTCCAAAAGGCTCAGCCAATTGCAGAATCTTCTGCAAACGTTGATCGTCGCGCCCTTTCAATGTAAACAAGGTCAGCACGCGCTCCGGCTCAAGTTCTAACAATGACTCCACTGAGTGAACGCCATAATAATATTCCGGTTTTGCCATGCATGACCTCTAACAACGTTTAAGCAAAAAATAAAAATCCTGTAAAGCCAACTTCACAGGATTTCTTTGGGCATAGTGTACCCGATTTAAACAGTAATTTCTTAGCCTTCTAAGTGGCAAACATAATCGAGTACTTCATCAGTCTCGATTTTGAAAACGCTATTACCTGGTACATAAAATGATTGACCAGCACGGAACAATTCACTTTCATTGCTGTCTGCAATTTTAACGCGACATTCACCTGAAATAATTTCCATACGCTCAGGAACGTGTGTTTCAAATGTTAAAGGCTGCTCAGTCGGCAAAATAACACCTAATGTTTTTTTCGTTCCATCTTCAAATTGCACGGTATGGCTGATACATGCTCCACCAAAATAAACATTTGATTTTTTGATGACCGTTACATGATCAAATTGGGTTGAACTCATGCACACTCTCCAGATAATGCCGCATTTATATAAATTATGATGAATGTAGTTTAATTGTGCCTAAATAACTAATCAATCAGTTTTCATATGGATAGACTTGTAATTTCCACTGCTGTAACTGAATTTTTTTAGCAAAAGCGTGGGGTAAACTTACTTCAATATTTCGACTCTTCGACACTATTGCATCATATCTGCAAACTTCATCGTAATTTTCATCGAGTAAAACCCAATAAACTTTCTCTGCTGTTGGGTGAGTAACAGCAGTTGTAACCACTGGTGAACCATTATCCATGCCAACATGAAAATTGTCTGGGTCATTTTGCATTGAAGCTGACTCATAAACCGGAAAATCGGCACTATTTTCATCAAATTGCTGGCTATCATGTACGAGTACACTTTGTTTTAAAGTCGGCCAAATACAATAACGCAGATAATGTTGATCTATGACTCGATTGTCCGGATACCTTCCAGTGGCAACATAATCTCTGATATGTGCTTCAATATTATGAAAAATACCTGAGCATCCACCCCACATACCCGCCAAAATCAATTCAGTATGAGAGTAGCTATCTCTCATTAAATGAAACCATTCATCACTTTTGAGCCAAGCATCAACGGCAGCTTTCTCACGATAAGACACAATAGAGTCAGCATCACGTATCAAAAAGCGCTTAACGGTTGGATCATCCATAACTAAAAAGCGCCAAAATAAGCCGGATAATTGTTTCTGTGAGGTACTCACCTGTGCCACTTGTGCCCCATTTGCTTGTAAACGCTGCTGCACAAATTCAGGAACGGTATCATCTATATAGAACCGACAAGTCCATTCAGGGTATATCTCTTGAGCGAGCTTGGTATTTAAAATTGAAGTTTCACAGTAACGCGGATTTGCTCCAAATAAAGAAAAAGCAATAATGTTTTCTTGAGGATTGGAACTAAAGGGGACAGGCTTATGAGTGGATATATTTAAAGCAGGCTCATTCTTTGTGAGTTCTTTTTTTGTTGAAATAGCTAAACGCCCAAATTTAATCTTTTCTTCCTTTTTATTTAAATGATGGCAAACTTCAGTTAATCCATCGTATAGATTTGTATTAACGTTAGAACCACTTGCTTGAATGGCTTGCATATAATGTTGATATGCATCTTCATAACGGCATAACCGCAGCTCAGTATAAGCTAAATCAGATAATGCTCCCGGATGCTGTGGTACTAGATTTACCGCTTTTTTTACATGCTGATAAGCTTTGGCATAATCGCCTTGTGCAGCAGCCTGTTTAAATGCATTAAAATGCTGATTTAAAATTTTATTCATTTCAGCAGGATTAATTTTTTTATGGCGGTTCATCATTCCTATTGGTGCTTTCGGTAAGCTTAATGTTTTTTTCATTGTAAAGATCCGCAATCTTGCTGTTCTATTATTTCAGTTAGAATAATAGATCACTTGTAGCAAATTCAAAACTTCTCTATCTTTAACCCATAATTTGGCGCGTTGGATGCGTTTATGCTCACACATTTAACTTTAATCAATTTTGCATTAGCTGATCATTTAGCTATTGATATAGAACAAGGATTTAATGTTCTAACAGGTGAGACAGGTGCCGGAAAATCATTATTACTGGATGCACTTTCTGCCTGCTTAGGGGAACGTACAGATACAAATTATGTCCGCTATGGTTCGGACAAAGCGGATATCACCGCTGTTTTTACTTATCAGGACAATAGCCCAGAGGCAAAATGGTTACAAGACCATGAGCTAGATGATGATTCTGGGGAAATTCATTTACGTCGTGTTATTTTCGCAACTGGCCGTAGTAAAGCATGGGTGAATGGCCGCCCAAGTAGTCTCTCTGAGCTTAAAGAATTGGGGCGCCTATTGGTCCAATTATATAGCCAGCACAGCCAGCAACAGCTTCTTGAACCACCTTATCCAAAGCATTGGTTAGACCGTTATAACAATTTTTATGCTGAAGCGAATGATGTCCGCGAAGCTTATAGCACATGGCAACGCACGATTCGTTTACACCAAGCAGCCTTAGATGCTCAAGCAACTCGTCTACAACGTATTGCGACCTTAGAGCTGCAAATCGAAGAACTTGAGGAAGTCATTCAGACCGATTACAAAGAAATCGAGCAAGAGTTTGATCGTCTCAGTCATCATGAACATATCATGCAAGATTGTAGCTATAGCTTGAATGCGCTTGATGAAGCTGAACAAAACATTACTCAAGAAATGTCATCGATCATTCGCCGACTAGAATCTCATGCGGGGCGTAGTGAACAGCTTTCTGAAATTTATAATTCTTTACTTAATGCTCAAAGTGAAATTGATGATGCAACATCAAATTTACGCCAGTTTATTGACCGTCAGAGCTTTGACCCTGAACGGATGGAAGAACTGAATTCCAAATTGGAAGTTTTCCATCGTCTGGCACGTAAATACCGTACTCAGCCAGAGACGCTGAAAGAAGAGTATGAAACATGGCAAAATGAGCTTGAACAGTTGCATCAACTTGAAGACCCAGAGACTCTGGCAGAACAAGTAGAAAAGTCACATCAAGAGTTCTTAGAAAAAGCCCAGCATTTAGACAATATTCGTCGTGAAGCTGCTACTCCACTTGCAAAACAATTAACTGAACAAGTGAAGCCTTTAGCACTCCCTGAAGCACACTTTGAGTTTAAGTTTGAACCACTAGAACAACCAAGCTCAGAAGGTTTAAGCTTTATTCAACTTTTATTTACTGCCAATAAAGGCATACCACCACAACCATTGGCACGTGTGGCATCAGGTGGTGAGCTTTCACGTATTGCACTTGTCATGCAAGTGATGAATGCTGAAAAGACCGAGGCAGAAGTTTTGGTATTTGATGAAATTGATGTCGGGATTAGTGGTGGTACGGCTGAAGTGGTTGGTCGTTTACTTGCCGATTTGGCTCAGCATGTCCAACTGCTATGTATTACTCACCAAGCGCAGGTCGCTGCACAATCTGACCAACATTTGTTAGTTAAAAAGCAACAAACTGATCCGGCAAGCAGTACCATTGTACAACTCGATGAAAATCAGATTATTTCTGAGTTGGCACGTATGTCGGGTGGTGTTGAAATTAATGAAACAACCTTGCAGCACGCTAAACAATTACGCCAACTTAAATTTCAGGCTTCTTCAAATTAATAAAGAAAATGAGAGAAAAAGATTGGCGAAATCCGATTAACTCTTGTATGTTGATAAAAAGAACCTATATAGATAAAAGGGTCGAGAGACCCTATAGCGACATTTTTTGAGGGAGAACCGCTTAGGTGACCAAACAATATATGACTCACCGTTGTCTGATTGCCCCGCCAGAAATGGCAGATGACTTTTTTGCAAATACTGTAATTTATCTTGCCCGTCATGACGAAGAAGGTGCTCAAGGTATTATTATCAATCGCCCTGCTGGCATCCAAATTAAAGAACTACTCAATGATTTAGACATTGATGCAGACAATGTAAATCCGCATGAGGTTTTACAAGGTGGTCCTTTACGCCCAGAAGCTGGTTTTGTGCTTCATACTGGTCAACCAACATGGCACTCTTCGATTGCTGTGGGGGAAAATGTCTGCATTACTACCAGTAAAGATATTCTCGATGCAATCGCACATAACGAAGGTGTTGGGCGTTACCAAATCGCACTTGGTTATGCGAGTTGGGGTAAAAACCAGTTAGAAGATGAAATCGCTCGTGGTGATTGGCTTATCTGTGATGCCGACATGGATCTGATTTTCAACTTGCCGTATGATGACCGTTGGGATGCAGCCTATAAAAAAATTGGTGTAGATCGTACATGGCTGGCTTCTGAAATCGGACATGCTTAATGACTGCAACACAATCAAAATCAATTATGGCTTTTGACTTTGGTACTCAAAAAATGGGAATGGCGATCGGCCAATCTGCAATTGAAAGTGCTAATCCATTGCCATTATTTGTGATGAAAGATGGGATTCCCAACTGGGACCAACTTTTAAAAATTGTCAAAGAATGGCAACCTGATTTGTTTATTGTCGGTCTTCCATTAAATATGGATGATAGCGAATCAGAGCTTTCTACACGTGCACGTAAGTTTGCACGCCGTTTACGCCATCAAACCAATATTGAAACATGGATGGTAGATGAACGACTCACCACCCGTGAAGCAAGAGAAGAACTTGGTTTTTATCAAGAACAAGGCCGTGCAAAGAAATTATCAGCAGATAGTTTTGCCGCAGCTTTGCTGATTCAAAGCTGGTATCGTAATCCTGTTGGCTTAACGCCATAAAATAAAAAAGCATGTTTTACACATGCTTTTTTATTGAGTTTAAAAACTTAAGCTTTTTATTTTTCAATAATATGTACTGTCGCAGTACGGCCAGATACAAACGCCAACTGATTTTTTGGTGCTTCGTCTAATACAATTTTTACAGGTACGCGCTGCGCTAAACGAACCCAGCTAAAGGTTGGGTTTACGTTTGCAAGCAATTTAGAACTGCTTGAACGCTCGCGGTCTTCAATACCCGATGCAATACCTTGCACATGTCCTTTAATTTTCTGACTGTCACCCATTAATTGCACACTTGCCTGATCGCCAATATGAATACGGTCTAATTTTGTTTCTTCAAAATATCCCACAACATAAAGCTGTTTACGATCGAGCAATGCTGCAACTGCTTGTCCGACTTGAACATAGTTACCAGGACGCAAATCAAAGTTAGAAAGTGTTCCATCTGCCGGTGCAACAACAGCCGCACGGTGCATATTGAGTTCTGCTAAATGTAAGTTACTTGTCGCTGCTTCAACCAGTGCCTGTTGCTGTTTAATAGTCGCTTCAGCTTGTTGAATCGCAGCTTGGAGTTGCTCATGTTCTGCATGTGATTGATCGCGAGTTGCAAAAACCTGATCTTGTTCTTGTTTAGAAATCGCGCCATCCATTAAGTTTGAATAACGGTTTGCATTTTTCTCAGCTAACTTAATGTTCGTGCTCGACTTAATCAAGTTTGCTTTGGCTTGTGCTAAACCTGCTTGTGCCTGAGCATATGCCGCTTTTGCTTTTGCCAAATCAGACTTTGCTTGCTCTACATCTAAAGCTCGGCGAGAGACATCAATTTTAAAAAGTACCTGACCTTTTTTGACAGTCTGGTTATCTTGAACCAATACTTCCGTTACAAGCCCTGCTACATCTGAAGAGACCTGAATAACGTCACCACGAACTCGACCATCACGTGTCCACGGCGCTGCATTATAATAGTTCCATAAATGCACAATGGTATAGACCGCAATCATTAATGCGACAATCAAAATCACTGGACGAATGACTTTTTTCAACTCCAATTGATTCATTTTACTCACCTAACTCAATCTTTAATCTGGCAATCATCTTTAAGCACCTAACCCAACAAAAATTTGGTGTATCACCAAAAGTAGTAAAAGGTAAAAACACAAATTGAAAATGCTGGGTAGTGCAATCCAGCCTTGTGCAATCCATTTGTTAGTTAAAGGACTTAACAAGCGGAAACATATATATGCAAATAAGGCTTGGACGAGCAAAGCGGGCACGTAAATACCGTAGACATTAAACTCACCCATGCGCTGTGGCTCCTGTAAGCGTACGATCTGCATTCATTTGGTTTGATGAAACATGACACATGCTATAAGCAATATTATTTAGCGAAATAAATAATCTTTGACGCAAAGTCATATCTTCAATATTTGAAGCAAGTTGTTTAAGTTCAAACAAGGTCTGATGAATGTGCTGTACTAATACATCACTTTCATCTTTTTCATTTTCTTTGGCTCTAAACAGCTCATCTAAATCTTGTTGCAAACGGCCAATGTGATGAGCTAGTTCTGAAGATGGCTGAAGCTGATTTGCTAACTCTTGAAGTCGGCTTAAATCAACAATCGCACTTGATTCAACCAATGCTTGATGAATCGATTTTTTAATCTCTTCTGACTGAACCATTTTGGTATTTAAAACACCCACACGGTCTAACATCGCACGTAAATGAACTTTGAATTCAATACCATAAGGAATGTATATGGCTTGGCGCATCGCACGGTAATGTAAAGCCAAAATACGGTTTGCACTGGTATCGGGTGACATAGCACGCACAACATCAATAACGACTAATGACACTAATACGCCCATGACCATACCAAATGAGCTATCTAAATAAGACACTGCGTCCATGCTGTAAGCATTGTGCAAGTTCAGCCCCATCATAGTATTAATACCTAGCACCATCCCGACCGGCATGAGTGCCTGATTCGCCATCATGGAAACCGCAAACAAGAACATTGGTAATAAAACGAGTCCAAGTTCCCAAAATGTGGTGACATGAGGAAAAATACCAAACGCGTAAATAAAAACTAAAACCGCCGAGGCCACACTGCCCCATATAAAAATACGCAAGACAGGAACAGGGTTATCTAGGGCCGTTAAGATACAGGCAGTGACTGCACCGATCTGTGCCATCATGAACCCAGCTTTCCAGCCAGAAAGAATCCACACACCAGTCACAATAAATGTAATTAGCACTGCACTAATACCACCTCTGACTGCCACACCATGATCTCGGTGTAAACTTGGATAGGTCGTAGTCATTGGGGTAATGTTATCTGGAATCTCTTTATTACCTTGCTTGATGCGTTGCCATAAAACTTTTACAGCTAAAACATTACTAATGAAATGACGCACATCCATTTTCATGGCAGCCAATAACACTTGCTGATGTTCAGAAGCCGAATCATTTAAGTTCAAGAAATCATTTTCAAACTCGTCAGGTAACTGCAGAATATTTTCATCAGTCATCTGATCTTTTTGTTCCAGAAAATGAATCACATGCCCTGAAAGCTGCTTTAATTTATCTGAATGACTTTCAATAAAATTGAGTTCTTGCAGTTGTTTAATTCGTTCAGATAAAGCAACCAAGTTCGCGACCACCATCGACATTTGATGGAGCATTTCTTGCAAAGGTTTGGTCATGCCATGCAACTCACCTTTTTCATAGCTCAAATGAACTGCCAGAGCATGAATATCGGTCGTATCACGAGTAATAGCAGCTAAAAGCTGTGTATTGTTTTGCTGTTGATCTGCATTTAACAAATTAGCAAACAGGTTTTCTGTATCTTTGAGGGTTTTCGTTACACGCTGTTTAATTGCCGAACCAATATGCATGGGCAAAATAGTCGCAGACACAACCGCACTCGAAATCACACCAATTGAAATCTCAAGTACACGAGCCAAAGCAATATCAAAAATATTGTACTGATCAATATAAGTAATCGCGTTATACACAATCATTGCGGTTGAATAACCAGCCAACATAAATGCATAACTGCGAGGAGTCCGATCTAATAAAGACACATAAAGCGCAAAGCCCACCCATAGTGATAACACAACCGTAAAGATCCACGGCGTATTAATCAAATGCGGAGTAATGGTTAAGGCAATAATGGCCCCGCCTACCGTTCCCAATAAACGATAAACGCATTTAGACGACACCATACCCGAATAAGGATTGGCGATAATCAGGACGGTACCGATCGACCACATTGGATTAATCAGGTCTAATTCGAACGAAACAAATAATGCCAACATACCGGCAATAAATGTCTTTATTGCAAAAATTAGATCAAGCTTACTCGGGCGGAAAGCCAGTATTTGCTTTAATAACATGAACTCATCTCAAATATAGATTTGAACTGATGAGCATGCTCATCAGTGTCCGTTTGCTTTTAAAAAAAGACAATACGACTTTGTCATTTGCCTATAAGACAAATGAGTTAATGAGAGCATCCTTCAATACAATGATTTTTCCTACATCTCTGCATGATGTACCGAGATGATTTCAGTTTGACCGCTATTTATACGACCAAGCTTAGGAAAGAAGAGACATCGAGAAAGCCGGTAGAATAAACCAATTTCTCGATTAGATATTTTGTTGCACAATTTTTTCAAATTAAAGTAATTTAGTCAACTAAAATATCTTTATTTGATAATTTGATATGTTTTCAGTTAATCATATATGATGTGCGAATCAAGAGAACTTTTCTGATTCTGAGCGTAAAATATTTAAATCAGGTAGTTATCTTGGAATTGAGACAAAGCTTCAATTTTTCTGTTATAAGAACTCAAGTGTGACCCGTTTATTAAGGATACGAATAAGACATCATGGCAATTTCAAGTTTTGGCAAAATTTTAACCGTACTGGATTTATTTTCAGTTTCACGACCAGTGATTAATGTCGATATTATTTGCGAAGAACTTGGCTTGTCTAAACCGACCAGCTACCGTTATCTAAAAGAACTCGTATCAGCCGACTTATTAAAACGTATTAATGGTACTTCTGGCGATTACACTTTAGGCTCAAAAATAGCAGTTCTTGACTATGTATCAAGAACAACAGACCCATTGGTCCAAATCAGTACGCCGTTTATGCGCAATATTGTAGAGCGTACTGAACTTTGCTGTTTACTCACCTATTTAAATGATGACTACTGCATTGATATTCATCATGAGATTTTTAAAGATACTGAATTACTTTCGTATGGCCGAGGCTGTCCGCGCCCGATTTATGTCGGTGCATCACCAAAAACAATGGTGTCACATTTAAGTAAACAGCGCATGCATGACTACTATGAACGTTTTAAACATGAACTGTCGCAGTCAGGGTTTGCTCTAGACGAACCAAGCTTTATTCAACGCATGCGTAAAATAAAGAAACAAGGCTTCTATTTCTCACAAGGTGAGATTGACCCTAATGTTTCAGGCCTTGCCGTACCCGTTCGTTTTTCGAGTAAAGAAGTTCCTTTAGCATTAACGCTAGTGGCATCCAAGAACCGTTTTGACTTTTTAAATATTCAAAAACTGATTGAAATTTTGCAAGAAAATGCTGGATTGATTGAGCAGCGTTTTATGGAACTTTCAGAAAAAGGTGAGATCTAAAATAATATTTTTGATAATTTAAAGTTTTCTTACACTTTAGAGCATTGAAAATATCTAAATATTCTCATATTATGATTTTAGCACCTATTGATGATTCTTTTCATCAGCAGCTCATCAATAGAAGGCTCTCCCTCAGAGGAATAAGCTCATGCTGCCATCATGGGCTTTTTTCTTGCTTAATTTTTAGCAAAAACTTATGAAAACTTGAACTGACGAAAAGTCAGATTAATACGTGGCTGTAAAATTTTTGTCGAACGATTTAAACGGTGTTGCCAATATTGTTGAGTCTCACCGCGCATCACAATGAGTTGACCTGGCTGTAACCACATTTCAACTTTTTCTTTGCTTTGAATATGCCTAAAAGAGAACTTTCGCGTTGCTCCAAAACTTAAAGAAGCAATAGTAGTTGTTCTGGCTAAAGATACATCCGAGTCACTATGCCAAGCCATCCCTTGAGTTCCGTCTTCATAAAGATTGGCTAAGCAAGAATTAAATTTTTCTGAAAGTATCTGCTCTACTTGCTGTTTTAATTTGGCAAGTGCTCTGTCCCACGGTAAAGAATCACGAAAAACACCAGAATATTTATACCGATAATGCTCGTCACCATACCAAGCAACTTTGCGGGGAGTAATAAAGTGCTTGCCGTATAACTTCGCTTCATCATGTCGCCACGCCAGATGTTGGTAAAAATAATGAAAATATTGCTCGGCTTCTTCGGCACTTAAAATACATCCGTAGTCCTGAACTTCGCCATCATATGGTAATAAATTTGTACAAGGTTCTGGAGAAAATAAATCTAGTGTCATGCAATCTCCCCTTGCTATTTAGCCATTTCTCAAGCTAACAATGCCAGTTTACACCCTTTTTGCCAATGGTATTTATTAACCATACTGATTATGTGAGTCACTCTATTCTGGCACTTTGCAATAAAAAAGCCTTTCTCAAGGAAAGGCTTTTTAGAATCTTATTTGGTTTTATGGCTGCTTTAGATATGGCCACGCGGCTTTTAAATAAATAAACATTGACCACAAAGTCAGAATGACAGCCGTATATAACAAAGCATAAGCCAGCATTTCTAAAGGCTGCCAATTCAGTAGGAATACACTAATCGCAATCATTTGAAATGCGGTTTTATATTTACCTACAGTTGACACTGCTACACTGGTTCGCGCACCAAGTTCTGCCATCCACTCACGTAAAGCAGAAACAGTAATTTCCCGTGAAATAATAACAATTGCAGCAAAAGCCATCGCAATGGTAGGTTTCCACTGCACTAGAACAATAAGTGCAGCTGCGACCATCAGTTTATCTGCAACCGGGTCTAGGAATCGGCCAAATGCTGAAGTCTGGTTTAACGTTCGTGCTAGATAACCATCAAACCAATCGGTTACGGCAGCCAGCACAAAAATTGCAGTCAAGATAATATGACGAGTCATACTTCCTACGTGCTCACCAATACCTATTGCAGGCGGCCAATATGCAATCACCAAAAATACAGGAATAAGCGCGATACGCGCCAAAGTTAGGATATTTGGGATATTCAGGATTCGCCCTGTGGTCATAAACACCGCCAATTTAGTCTTCACGCATCTTTTAACAGACAAAGACACATACTTCAATATTGTATCTATCTGTAACAGCCACTTTATACGAAATATGTGAATCGAGAAAGTAGATTGCTTAGGTAAATACCGTAACAGTTTGCCGCAAAATTGCAATTAAATGATCACTTTGGTCCCAAAGATATGCATATTCTGTGGAATAACCCTCAGCTGCATGTTCTGTGACAACTTTATATTTAAACCAGTCACACAATTGATGCTGGACTGGGTTCATATAAGTAATATGCCACGTTAAAGAACTTGCAGGCGCAACTTGCTTAAACATGGGCAAAACACCCGGCGGCCAAATATCCATCAAAACAATCAAATCAGGCAATGTTAGTTGACGATTTTCATGTTGCTCTGGTGAGAACCTTGACCAGCCACCAAAGTCCGGATGCTCACTTGCTGTCACTGGATAATTACCATCAGCCCAACACACTTCGAAATGCTGAAAGCATTCAGGCATATGTTTGGCAAAAGGAATAACAGATAAATTTTCAGGTTGCACATATGTAGGAGCAACAGGTTCTTGTTTTACCTCAATACTCGATACACGAGATGCCCCAAAACTTGCGACCAAAATGGTTTGTACTGCACCATCTTGCCATAAACGTGTCTCAAGCGTAGTGACTGACTTCCCTTCTCTTAAAATTTCAGTAGTCAATCGGGCAGAACCTTGCTGTACAGGGCCCACAAAAGTAACATTACAACTTAATAATCTTTTATTTGAATCTTGAATGTGGGAGTATGCTTTTTGCATTAATAGCCCAGCAACAAGGCCGCCAAAAACCGTTCGACCCTGTAACCACCCTGCGGGTATATCAATCCATTCATTTTGTTTTACATCTTCAAATAGCTGTAATAATGACATGCATATCCCTAAGTCATGTGCGTGATTAGGAAGTATCTTTCATTATTTTGACCATCATGTGAATGATCATTCAGCTATTAATTTACGAGCGCTTTTGTCACTCAAATTTTAAATACGTGGCTACTCATGCAAAATTTTATAAATCGTTCTTGCCATCACTTCACCTAATCCCGGTACCACAGTCAACTCTTTTTCCGATGCTTTTAACACGCCTTGAATCCCACCAAAATGTGTTAATAAATCTCGACGGCGTTTAGGCCCTAAGCCCGGAATTGCTTCTAAAACTGAGGTACTACGGCGTTTATCACGCTTAGCTCGGTGTTTGGTAATGGCAAAACGGTGAGCTTCATCACGCACCTGTTGAATCAAATGTAGAGCCTTATTATCTTCAGGCAACTGAATTTTTGTACCATCAGTAAAATGAAGCGTTTCAAGTCCCGGTTTACGTCCTTCACCCTTTGATACACCAATCATAAAAGCCTCAAGTCCAAGCTCTTGCATAACTTCCATTGCCATATGAAGCTGGCCTTTACCACCATCAATTAAAAGCAAGTCAGGCAGCATCGCCTTTTTATAACGACGCGTTAAAGCTTGTCGCATCGCAGCATAATCATCGCCCGCGGTAATATCTTGAATGGCAAACTGTCGGTAGTCCCGTTTACGTGCACCGCCTTGGTCGAACACTACGCATGATGCGATCGGTGCTTCACCCATGGTATGACTAATATCAAAACATTCGATACGATCAATTGGACGGCCAACCACCTGCTCAAGCTGGTGGAAACGCTCATTGAGTTCTAAGTGGTTACTCAACTGCCCTTTAATCGCATGTTGAACATTCATTTCGGCAAGTTCTAACCATTCAGCACGTGTTTCTCGTACACTGCTCTTAATCTGGACTTTCTTTCCAAACTGCTGTGCTAAGGCTTCTTCCAACTCTTTACGATCAGGTAAGGCAGTATTTACAATCAGTTCACTTGGTACTTCATCGGCAACCTGAAAGTAAAAGTTTGCCATAAAGTCACTTAGCATTTGACCAAGGTCATCACCTAACATGTCAGGGAAATAGCTTTTACCTCCCAACATACGTCCGTTACGTACATGCATAATCTGCACACATGTCACGCCAGCCTGATAGGCAATTGCCAAAATGTCAGCTTCACCTTTTACTTTGAAAACAGCTTGTTGCGCTTGGACTTCACGGAGTAAAGATAACCGATCCCTATAAAAAACAGCTTTTTCAAATTCAAGATCCGCCGCTGCCTGCTCCATTTTCGCAATCAGCTCTTGGTTTAATTCTTTGGTGTCACCTTGTAAGAATCGAATACTGTTATTCACATCTTCTTTGTAATCTTCTGGTGAGACCAAGCCTACACACGGAGCCGAGCAACGCTTGATTTGATATTGCAAACATGGACGCTTGCGCTGTGAGAAGTAACTATTTTCACACTGACGGACATTAAAAAGTTTTTGTAAAACCAGTAAGGTGTCTCGGGCACTATAAGCACTTGGATAAGGTCCAAAGAATTTGCCAATTTGGTGCTTACCTTTACCACGTCCACTGGCAATTCGCGGATATGGCTTATCTGCGGAAACAAAGATATAGACGTATGACTTGTCGTCTCGCAACATGATGTTATAAGGCGGACGATGTTGTTTAATTAAGTTTTGTTCTAAAAGCAGCGCTTCAGTTTCTGAACGCGTGACAAGCGTTTCAATATCATAAATTCGTGCAACTAAAGCCTGAGTTTTCGGATGCTCAATGGTTTTGACAAAATAACTCGATACCCGATTTTTTAGGTTTTTCGCTTTGCCCACATATAACAATTCACCCTCTTTCCCTAGCATTTTATAAACGCCTGGAAGCTGGGTCATATGGGCTAAAATTTTTTCAATATGAGGACGAGCGTTTTGATTCACTATTGGCATGCATGGCTTAATACTGAATACCTAATGTGATGTTTTCATCCTTACTTTTCAAGTGCTTTACTGTGCCAGAACCTAAATTTGACAAGGGATGACAAAGTAGACCGACAAAGTGTGTCGTACATCTTTAAGAATCGAGACGATAGTAACTATATTTCACGTCTTTTTCTTTATACACCGCATAGGTTTTTTGACGAAAATCTGAGAACCAGCCATTGCCCGTATAGCCAGCAATATGTCCGTAGGTATGGCCACTGGTACGTTCAATAATATAAATATCGCCTTCTTGAGGACGGTTGAATGCTGGTTTGATTTTCTTATAGCCGTTCTTTTCTAGAGTATGCCCCCAGTCAGATGCAGCTACTGGATGCTTTGAAACATCTGCACCTGCAGCTTGTAAAGCAATACGGATATTCTTGGCGCATTTTTCTTTACTGTGCTTTGCTGACATGCTCTCAAGTTTGCTTGAGAACTTATGCAGATCGATATTTTGGTCTTCTACTTTATGTCTTTTAGAAGTTGATCGGCTATGCTTTTTAGTCTCAGCCGAAGCTTTGTTTAACATCGCTTTCGTTTTTAAGTCACCCTGAGAACTTTCTTCTTTTCTCAATTTAATGTGGTGAACATGTGCATGAGCTACGTGATGAGCATGAGCCATTTTGAAACCTACTTCCGCTAACCAGTCTTCGAAAAAACGGAGCAATTGTAGAATCAAAATTATGCGTTGGCTTTTAATAGTTGTAACAAATTGCCAGCACTGTGAAATGAGTCACAAAAACAATTTATCGAATTTATTCTATAAAAAATCCCTTTCGAGCTTACTAAAGATTGGTCAATCCCATCTATTTCAACACGATTGACCAAGCACTTATAGAGGGTTTCAGATTAGTTTAAATTATTTAAATAAACTGTTCGCTCTGCAGTTTTTTGAATAAAGCACTGAGTATATTGCATCTCTTGATTTTGTTTACGCATATCAGCAGTCCAATAATCGGATTGCTTTTGGTAAGTTTCTAAGTCCTTTTCGGGAATTTCTTCCACACTTTTTTGTGCCAGTACTTTACATTCAACATCACGTTTTTTAAACCAATCCGATTGATCTTGTTTAAATTGAGTTTTTTTCTCAGCGCTCAATTTATCCCAAGTCTGATTTAAGCGTTCCACTTGCTTCACTTTGTCGCTATCCAATTCTTTTTTACGAACATCCATGGCTTCTTGAGCCAAAGCAGTCTGCTCTTCATTATTTTGTTCAGATATTTGTCGATTTTCTTCAATATTTTCGTCAATCAACTCATTTTCTTTAACATAAGCAGCATATTGCACAGCTTTAGTAGCAACAAAAACCAATCCTTCAATCACAGTGTTTTGACTTGGCAAGTCAAACACCAACCCCTCTTTATCTGTTTTTGTAATGTTATAGAAAAATTCACCTTTCAATTGGTCATTTTCAAGAGTCAAAGATGATTCATTATCCGAAAAATAGTCATTAAGCGTTTGCGATTCTTCATTAGAGTGACGCAGTTCTTCAACATATGCTTTTTCCGCACGTTTTTGTAAACCTTTAGGAAATGAAACAACTAACTGGCTTTCACAGCTGAGTTGTGTATTTTTTTGGCTTTCATCTTCTAACGGTAAAGTGCGAATATTTTTAATTTCAAACTTCAAACCTTGATTAATTTTATTAAGAATATCAGCATCAACCTGATATTGACTTTGTCTTAAGCTACGTTCGATTTGCTTCAAATATTCTTTTTTCAAAGAGGTTTGAATCTGATTTAAATTGTCAGGATGCGTACAGCTCCAATCCGAAATTGCCTCAACTTTTTCTGTTTTTGATTTTGGCTCTGGCTTAGATTTACCACATCCAGTTAATATTACTGCTGCACTGAATGTAGTTATTACTAAAGCTTGTTTCATCACCGTATTCATTTATATTCCACGCAAATTTTTAAAATTTATTAAGTACAAGAAAGGCATATATTTACCAGTCGCATTATGATCCCAATAATTAATATAAAATTCACCTAAAATTTTAAATAAAATACTCCCCACGCTAATAATCATCGTTTTAAATGCATAAAAATAAATCTAAATTATTTAAATAATCACAATAAAAAAACGCCCTTTCGGGCGTTTTAATTAAAATACATATGGTCGTACAAAAATCAGGAAGAAAATTCCAAGCATGAGGAACCATTTTAAGAAGTAATATAATTTACGGTTTTTAGCTTTTAATGCTTTGGCTTTAATACGAATTTGGTACACATAACCAAAAGCTTTATTTAAACCGCCAGTTTGGTCACCTGTTTCATTCGGTGAACTTGCTGCAGTCATCACATTACGGCCAAACCAATGATTAAAACGTTCCATCCATTTCACTTTCATCGGACGCTCAACGTCCGCGAAGAAAATGATACGGTTTTGATCGGTCTTATTTTCAGCATAGTGAATATACGTTTCATCAAACACAACGCTTTGACCGTCACGCCAAGAGTATCTTTCACCATCAACGTCAATAAAACAGCGATCATCATTTGGTGTAATTAAACCCAAGTGATAACGAAGTGAACCTGCATACGGGTCACGGTGTCTAACCAAACGGCTGTCAGGAGCAAGTTCGGTAAACATTGCCGCTTTAATGGTCGGTAGTGTTTTCAGTAAAGCTGTCGTTTTTGGGCAAAGCTCAGCAGCCGAAGGATGGCTTGACTCGTACCATTTCAGGTAAAAACGTTTCCATCCTGTTTTAAAGAAAGAGTTGAAACCTAAGTCGTTATAGGTACTCGAAGCTTTAATCCCGCCTTGGTCATATAAAGCTTTCGCTTCATCTCGAATCATTTCCCAATTTTCATCTAACACTTTTAAATCTTTAAAGTGTTGAGTATCGATATAAGGCTGATTCGGTACCTTTGAAAAGATGTACATTAAAAAGTTAATCGGTGCGAGCAAGGTTGAATGGTCAAAAAATTGACGATAAAACGAGTGACGCACTTTGCCGCGATGTTGGATATACAATGCAGATATTACAAAAATCGCTAATACGATCCACTTAATCATATTGCTACTCTTTCAAAAGTTTAGGGCAACATTACCTTAATTTTCGAAGGTAATAGTAACCAGAAGAATATTTAACTGGCGCAAATTTTAACAAAATTGACTTATAAAAAGCGAATGCAAAAAATTAAAGAACCTATTTAGATGTATCAATCCCCTTAAAATATAAAACATAACTTATTTTTTATAGATATAAATAGCCCAAGTTTAGTGAATTTATAGCTCAGTTTTTTAAGCAGTATTACTAAGCAATTGACTTTTTTGACAAGAAATTAATTTTTTATAAATGCCATTTTTCATATAGAAAATTCATGACTCAAGTCTCTCATAAATAAAAACTTAAACTAAAACAAAAGCCTTTATACGCTCTCTATGTATATGATTTTCTTTATGCATTTAAGTGGTATGAATTCAATAAAAAATAAGATGACCCTTGCGTCACGGCTTGATACAACTTGTCGGGTTCTTTTTAGATATAGTTATCGTAAGATTAGCGAAGCATAAATGTGTACCGGAGCTGTACACACGCTTCATAACATCAACTTAGAAATCCTCCAAAACTAAGGAGATCAGGCATGATCCACGCTGGCAATGCCATTACCGTCCAAATGCTTGCGGACGGAATTGCAGAATTCCGCTTTGACTTACAAGGTGAGTCGGTCAATAAATTTAACCGTGCAACAATTGAAGATTTCAAAGCTGCTATCGCGGCTGTAAAAGCCAATAACGATATTAAAGGCTTAGTTGTAACTTCTGGTAAATCTACATTTATTGTTGGTGCAGATATTACTGAATTTGGTGAAAACTTCGCACAAGGCGAAAAAGCGATTGTTGACTGGCTTATGCCTGTTCACGAAATCTTCAATAGCTTTGAAGATTTAGATCTTCCAAAAGTTGCTGCTATTAATGGCATGGCTTTGGGTGGCGGTTTTGAAATGTGTTTAGTGTGTGACTATCGCGTGATGTCAGAAGCTGCACAAGTGGGCTTACCAGAAATCAAACTTGGTATTTATCCTGGTTTCGGTGGTAGTGTTCGTTTAAGCCGAGTTATTGGTATCGATAACGCGGTTGAATGGATGGCAATGGCTGCTCCTAAAAAACCGGCTGCTGCGCTTAAAGATGGTGCTGTAGATGCGGTTGTCGCTGCGGACAAATTACTTGATGCTGCAACTGACTTGGTTAAGCAAGCGATTTCTGGTCGTTTAAACTGGAAAGCAAAACGCCAAGAAAAACTTGACGCTGTAAAATTGAACCCGCTTGAACAAATGATGGCGTTCAACACAGCAAAAGGTGCTGTACTTGCTAAAGCAAACCCAGCTCAATACCCTGCTCCAAAATTATTACTTGATTCATTACAAGCGGGTGCAAGCCTTGCACGTGATGAAGCTTTAAAAGTTGAAGCTGAAGGCTTTGCTAAAGCAGCAATTACTCCACAAGCTGGTGCATTGATTGGTTTATTCATCAATGACCAAGTTGTGAAAAAAGCATCTAAACAACATGAAAAAGGTGCTCACCCTGTAAATCAAGCGGCTGTACTTGGCGCTGGTATTATGGGTGGCGGTATTGCTTACCAAGCGGCAAGCAAAGGCACACCAATTATCATGAAGGATATTGGTAACCCACAACTTGCACTAGGTATGTCAGAAGCAAACAGCTTGTTAACTAAACAAGTTGAACGCAAGAAAATGAAACCTGCGCAAATGGGTGAAACGCTTGCTCGTATCCGTCCTACTTTAAGCTACGATGAGTTTAAAGAAGTTGATATCGTGATCGAAGCAGTAACTGAAAATCCAAAAGTTAAAGAAATCGTACTTGCAGAAACTGAGAAAAATGTTCGTGAAAACACGATCATTGCTTCTAACACTTCTACAATTTCAATTACACGTTTGGCAAAAGCATTACAACGTCCTGAAAACTTCGTTGGTATGCACTTCTTCAACCCAGTTCACATGATGCCGCTTGTAGAAGTTATTCGTGGTGAAAAAACTTCTGAAGAAGCAATTGCAACAACAGTCGTTCTTGCTCAAAAAATGGGTAAAACACCAATCGTTGTAAATGACTGCCCAGGGTTCTTGGTTAACCGTGTATTGTTCCCTTACTTCGGTGCATTTGACCTTCTTGTAAAAGACGGCGCAGATTTCCAGCAAATTGACAATGTAATGTCTAAGTTTGGTTGGCCAATGGGTCCTGCTTACCTCATCGACGTTGTAGGTATCGACACAGGTGTACATGGTGCTGAAGTGATGGCGGAAGGTTTCCCTGACCGTATGAAGCCAGACTACAAAGGCGCAATCCAAGCAATGTATGAAGCGAAGCGTCTTGGTCAAAAGAATGACGTAGGTTTCTACAAATACGAACTCGACAAGAAAGGCAAGAAAGCAAAAACTGTTGATCCAACAGCGTATGAAGTGATTGCACCGTTCGTCACTAGCGAAAAACGCGAATTTGATAACCAAGAAATCATTGACCGTATGATGCTTGCTTTCTGTAACGAAACAGTTCGTTGCTTAGAAGACAAGATTGTAGCAACTGCATCTGAAGCAGACATGGCGATGATTATGGGTGTAGGTTTCCCTCCATTCCGTGGTGGTCCATGCCGTTACATCGACCAAACAGGTGTTGCTGAATATGTTGCGCTTTGCGACAAATATGCACACTTAGGTAAGGCTTATGAAGCGCCGCAAATGTTGCGCGACATGGCTGCTAACAACAAAAAATTCTACGGTTAAGGAGCGACGTGAATGGCTACTTTAAATCCACGTGACGTTGTGATTGTTGATGGCGTTCGTTCTGCCATGGGCAAATCTAAAAACGGTATGTTCCGTAATGTACGTGCCGACAGTTTATCTGCTGAATTGGTTCGTGCGCTCGTTGCCCGTAACCAGTTTGATGTAAATGAAGTTGAAGACCTGATCTGGGGCTGTGTAAACCAGACTCTAGAACAAGGTATGAACATTGGCCGTAACATCGGTTTATTGGCTGACTTGCCTAAAACTGTTGCTGGTCAAACAGTGAACCGTCTTTGTGGTTCATCTATGCAAGCGCTTCATACTGCTGCTGCACAAATTGCGACTAACCAAGGTGATATTTTCATTATTGGTGGTGTAGAGCATATGGGCCACGTAGGTATGATGCACGGCATCGACCTTAACCCAGAAGCATCTAAACACTATGCAAAAGCATCTAACATGATGGGCTTAACGGCTGAAATGTTAGGTCGCATGAACGGCATTACTCGTGAAGAACAAGATGCATTCGGTGTTGAATCTCACCGCCGTGCTTGGGCTGCAACTCAGGAAGGTCGTTTCAAAAATGAAATCGTTGGTGTTGAAGGCCACGATGCAAATGGTTTCAAAATCCTTTGCGACATCGACGAAGTGATTCGTCCAGATGCAAACCTCGAAGCATTCAAAGCATTAAAACCTGTATTTGACCCTAAAGGTGGTTCAGTAACAGCAGCAACTTCTTCTGCTCTTTCTGACGGTGCTTCTGCAATGTTGCTTATGTCTGCTGAACGTGCTCAAGCATTAGGTTTAAAACCACGTGCTGTAATTCGCTCTATGGCAGTTGCAGGTTGTGATGCTGCAATCATGGGTTATGGTCCAGTTCCAGCAACTCAAAAAGCACTTAAGCGTGCTGGCTTAACGATGGCTGATATTCAAACTATCGAATTAAACGAAGCATTTGCTGCTCAAGGCTTGTCAGTAATGAAAGGCTTAGGCGTTTATGACAAGCAAGACATCATTAACTTAAATGGTGGTGCGATTGCTTTGGGTCACCCACTAGGCTGTTCTGGTGCGCGTATCACCACTACGTTGTTAAACGTAATGGAACAACAAGATACTCAAATTGGTCTTGCGACTATGTGTATTGGCCTTGGTCAAGGTATTGCAACGATTATCGAACGTGTTTAATTAACACCAAGATAAAAAAATCCCCGCTCAATGCGGGGATTTTTATTTTATCGGCCTTTTAAACCATCTTGAATTTGCTGCTGTAAATTTATAATGTCATTAAGATTTACTTTCATCGTACCATCACGATAAGCATCAACATTACTTCGGTTAATATTCAGCGGCTTTAAGATTTCAAAAATACCATTGGTTGGGTCAGAAGATTGGATTCCACCCGCTACTGCCAAAATATATTCTCGTAAAAATGGAGACAGTTGTGAGAGATCAGGCTGCGCCATAACTGGCTGATAATCTACGGTCGTCATACCTTCAGGGACTAAAGCATTCTGTATATTGTTATGTATTTTATATTCATGGTGTTGTAGTGCTTGGCGTACCTTCTTATCTTCTTGAAACGGTACAAAGCCCACTTCGTCACGTAACTCAGATTCAGCCATAACTCGAATAGTGGGTAAAGTCGTTACCTCTTCTGCCTGAACAGTTGGCAAACCCATAAAAGCAAATGCAGCAATCAAAGCTGATTGTTTTAGAAAGTTCATAACTAGCTCCAAAAATCAGTCACCCTATTTCAATTAAAAGATGAAGATTCAAACAAAGGTCTCTATAAATAGGCTACAACAAACTACTTTTTGATTCAGTAAAGCTCGGATAAACGGTAAATATAATTAAAATTTTTAATGTAATAGTAAGGGATTTTTTTAATAAAAAGCTGAATAGAAAAACCACCCTATAAATGAGTTATAACTATTTATAGGGTGGTTTTTATTTTATAGATTTTATTTATTCTCTAACATTTCTTTTAAAGAATCGACTAATTGCGGAAATGTCGTATAACCTTCCCTACCTAAAAAATGCCCGCCATTAGGAACTGTAATGTACGGTGCATCAATATCCTTAGCCAATTGAACTGTTAGTTTTGGTGGAACCAGATCATCATTATCAGACAAATACACCAGCTTTTTACTTATACCCTTAAAGTAATTGGTGTCGATTTTGCTCTTTGTTATATAAGCTGTGAGAGGTGAAGAATCTGCAATTGGTCCAGAGAATCCAGATACTAAAATCATTCCTCCAATATGTTGATAACCATGTCTTTGCAAAAAGTGCAGCAAAGTAATCACACCCAAACTATGTGCCACAAAATAGGTATTTTCATTAACGTTAGGAATCTGTTCATCTAGTACCTTCTGCCAAGCATCTACATCGGGATGCTCAGAATCTGGAAATGGTATTAAGGTCACAGCCGTATGTTCATCTTCTATTTGATGTTTTAGATCCAAGAACCAGTGATCATTTATAGAAGCTGAATAACCATGAAGTACAAATATTTGACGCATGTTCTTCTCCTGAAGTTCCAATGTTTTGGCATTTGCAACAAATGACATCGATCCGAATAACACCAATAAAATGAGTTTTCTGATCATTGAACAAGTACCATTTTGAAAGATAAAAGCATGCTAAACTATGACACCACTGTTAAGGTCAAGCCTATTTTATGAACCTCGCTAAAGTCGCCGAGCTTACAAAAGTTAGTCCACGTATGCTGCGTTATTATGAAAGTTTAGGGCTAATACAACCACATCGTGCAAGCAATAACTATCGCAGCTATACGCAAAAAGATATTGAAAATATTAGAAAAATTAAAATATTAAATGATGCTGGTATGACGCTAAAAGATATCCAAGTGTTATTACCGTGTTTTGATTTAGATGAAAGGATATTTACGCTCTGCCCTATTGTTCAAGAAAAGCTACAAACAGAACTGATGCATGTATCTGAGCAGTTAAACAAACTACAAACTTCTCAAAGTTTATTACAATCTTTCTTGGTAAAAGGCAAAGCTGAGAGCACCAATACATAGTAGTTGATGCTCATGCTATAATTATTCTTCTAGCTCATTTTCTAAAGCAGCCACGTTCTTTTTCTTAATACTTTCAATTTTTGCATTAAGCTTTAAGACATGTTGGTAAAGCTCGTTAAATTTTTTAACTTGAGCATTTTCATGAAAAAGGATCATATGATCTTTCTTTTGCCACGAATAGTTTTTTAGAAGTTTAAACATTTCCTCTGCGTCATCTAAAATTTGTAGCTCAATCATAAAAATCGTATGGTCTTGATCAGCCTTTTGCTGAGTTCCCAATTTCATTTCAAGAAGTTGTCTCGTATCTGCATCAACAGATAATTCCTGAATTTTAGCGAGAAAGGTCTTATGAATCGATTCATATTCAGACTGATACTTATCTGAAGCTTTCCGAACATCCGCCAACATCTTTTCTGTTTCGGCATATTTTTGTTTTTTATCAAGGTCCAAACGGTCAACATTTAAAAAAGTATCCCACTTTGCAGCTTTTAGTTCTCTTAAATATTCATTGCGGGCATTTACGTTTTGAACCCAATAACTTAAAAGAAACTCTGAGACTTGCTTATAGTGTCCTGCAAGCCGTTTATCATGAATATCGAGTTGTACAGGTTTAGACCAATCTTGAGCCTGTTCATAAAGTTCACTCATTTTTTCATTCATTACGACATCGAACATTTCGCTACTGTCTTTAGCTTGTTGCTGTTTGATATGTTGATAGGAAAAAAAGACAATACCTGCAATCACCACCAGACCTGCAATTGCAATCAAAATTCGGCGCATACACACCTCCTATTTCCATTCTTATAGTTTTGCTCTTTATAGTTATAAAATAGAGCTCTTTCTTCTTTATATGTCATTTATTTCATAATACGCAACACTCTATTCGCTATTCAATGCTTTAAATCCTTGCACATCATCCCTATTATGATGAGTAATTAAAATTTATGAGATTCTCCCATGCGTGTTGATGTCTGGTCTGATGTAGTTTGTCCTTTCTGTTACATCGGTAAAAAACGCCTTGAACATGTCGCGGCTGAAGCTGGTATTGAACTTGATATTCATTGGCATAGTTTCGAATTAGATCCGAATGCGCCAGCAACACATGACACTTCAAATACTGAGCGTTTAGCGAAAAAATATGGCCGTACCTATGAAGAGATGGAAGAAATGGAGCGCAACATTGCGGCCATGGCTGCCTCTGAAGGTATCGACTTCCAATGGCAAAAAGCCAACTCAGGCAATAGCTTTAACGCTCACCGTATTATTCACCTTGCCCAAAGTAAAGGTTTAGGTAATCAAGCAAAAGAAGCCTTTTTCCATGCTTATATGACTGAAGGTTTAGCGATTGGTGAACGTGAAGTCGTAGAGGAAATTGCTTCTCGTATTGGCCTTGATAATGCCGAAGTTGAATATGTACTCGATACGAATGAATTGGCTGACTTCGTTCGTCATGACGAGAAAATTGCGCACGAGCAGCTCAATGTAACTGGCGTACCATTCTTTGTATTTGATCAAAGAATTGCGCTTGCAGGTGCACAGCCTCGTGAAGTGTTTTTACAAGTGTTAGAGCAAGCACAACTGAAAGCAAATGCTGAAGAAATCGAGCAAGATGACGCAGCTGTTTGTAATGATGAAACATGTGATATTCCACAAGATAAACAGTCTTAATTGTAAAGTGTGAACAAATCGTATGTTTTATCACCGTTTTAGCAATAGAGCGTTCTAAAAAAAGAACTATTCAATTGTTTAAAATGTGTTTATGATTGCGGCTTAGAATATTCGCGCTGTAATGTTCTGTTTTTTATGTGTTTAATGATCGGAATTTGAAGTTTCCTTGATCTAAAATCCCCCTAGTTTGGGGGATTTTTTTTGCTTAAAAATTCTCGCTAATAGCTTAAACTTTTTAACTTATTTCAAATATGTAAGAAAAGTTAAATTTACTTAACTTTTGTGTCGTCCTCTTGATTTTATTAGAAAAATCAACAAAAGTGACAATAACAACAAAACATAAAAGATAGATATGAAAACATTTCACGTTATTACGTATCGGCAGCTTTTCGCACTTGTAACTTTAGGATTTGGTTCAGTATGCATGGCTCATGCAGAAGTAAACTCTTCTTCAACTCAGCAAGTCAAAGGTTCGTCATCTGGAGTACAAACCGAAGAAAATAAAGATGAAAATCTTTTAGACCAGATTCCAAGGTGGATTGATGCCACCCCAACGATTTTTCCGGAACAGTCCAATCAACCGATTGTTCCACCCACCGAGCAAACCGAAGACCAGACTTGGTTTGATCGCAAGCAAAAGAAAATCCGCAATTGGGCCGATCATACATCTGAAAAAATTGACAACTGGTTTGGTGAAGTCGACCCTCAAAAACCAGCAACAGCAACGATCCGTGTGATGGTTGATAACTATTGGAATGAGTACGATAACTTTGAAATAAAGCCCAGAATTCGCGGTAAGATCAAGCTTCCTACACTAGAGAAACGTTTGAGCGTGGTATTTGGTGATGACTCATTAGATAATGAATTTAATAACAGTCCGGCCAATATCAACCAGAATCCAAATCAAGATTCAAACAAGAAAATTGATGCTAAACGCACACGAGATGACAATAGTTCAATCGCGTTACGATGGTCAAATTTCTCTAAAAAATTGCCGTTTGAAACAGATGCCGACTTGGGTATACGCTCTGGAGACGACGTGTATGTCCGTTTAAAAGCATCAAGAGATTGGCAACTCCGTAATGACTTTAAATTTTATGCAGAAGAAATTTATCGATATGGTATTCATAGCGAAAATTATTTACGTACTAACCTAGAACTCACCCATGCTCGTCCAAATCAGCCAATATTATCAAATCAGTTCAGCTTAACGTATGCCGATGATCAAGACGATGATTTAACATGGGAGAACCGACTTTTCCGTGAACATAGTTTCTTTGCAAACAACCGTTTTAACTACGGTATTTATACCGGCGGTTATTACAATAGTAACGATTTACGTTTAAATAGTTGGGGACCATTTGTCTCATGGCGCCAACCTCTTTTACGTGAATGGTTCTTTGTACAAGGCGACGTCAATTACTTTAATGACCACCGTGAAGATCGTAATCATTTCGTGAGTACTTTCTTGCGTTTAGAAGCGCTGTTCTAATTGCTACGGACCACCTTGGAGGTTGCCTCCAAGGTGGTGAAAAATAAAATACTTTTAAATAAAAATTTAAGCTTTTTCCCTTACAATACTGAGCTAACTTTTGATTCCTGATTTTCAGAAAAATGAATCAATTCTCTTCTTTTTCATTCGAATATAAATCTAAAGCCTTACTTTGTATTTATAGTTTAGGTATGCTGGTTTTAATCCCTCATACGCAACTTTTCTCTACTTCTTTCAAGCATCAACGCTCTACAAGACGATCTCTACATTCGTCCACCCTATTCATAAGAAATAATAGTCACATACTCTCTTTTTCGCCTTCACCCTGTGAAGCAGAAACAAATAATGATTCAGATGCCGCACTTATTCAGGACCTGATGGCGGTGTTTGGAAATGATACGTTATGGAGCCGTGCAACTCAGCCCAAGCACCCTTATAAAACCTTAGGTAAGAAAAAGAAGAAAGCTTCAACACCCCATATTTCGGTTAGTAATCCACTTACCGCAGGCTGGGATACGATTTCAACATGGATGCCATTTGAAAATAATCTTGATTTAGGCTCAAATTCAGACAGTGATGTTTACGTACAATTTCTTGCCAAGAAAAAATGGAATTTAAGACATAACATAAGCATAGATACCGAACAGGTCTTTCGCTACGGTTCAACCAGCCGAAACTATACGGAAACAACGCTCAACTTAACACAGAAAATGCAAGACAACACCCTATTCGCTAACAAATTTAATGTGAATAAGAGTGAAAATGAAGAATACAACTGGGGTAATTGGACTTTTCAACAATTTGAGTTTGTAAAAGACAATAGTCTGACTTACGGTATTTATAGTGGTGGCGTATATACCAAAAATGACATGCGGGTAAATAGTTGGGGCCCCTATCTTTCATGGCGTCAGCCTATATGGCGAGATTGGATTTTTATGCAAAATGATCTTAATTTTTTTAATCATATTGATGATGACCCTAAGCATCAACTTAGTGTACAAATGAATCTGGAAGCTAATTTTTAACCAAAAATCATTAAGTTGTGGATAACTCTTTCTTTATCCACAAAAAAGCCCCTGACAGTTCAGAGGCTTTTTTTATATCGAAAAATTATTTCAACAATAGGCTATTAATACGCTTCACATAAGCTGCTGGGTCTTCTGGTAAACCACCTTCTGCAATCACAGCCTGATCAAAAATCACGTTTGCCAAATCATCAAACTGTTCTGAACCTTCAAGTTTTTTCACTAAAGGATGCTCAGGGTTAATTTCTAAAATTGGCTTGATTTCAGGTACAGCTTGCCCCGCTTGTTTCAGCATACGAATCAGTTGAGGAGATAACTCACCTTCACTTGTTACTAAACACGCAGGAGAATCTACCAAACGGGTGGTTACACGTACTTCTTTAGTTTTAGCCTTCAACGAGTCACTTAATTTCTCAACCACAGGCTTAAACTGTTCAGCCGCTTGCTCAAGTGCCTTTTTCTCTTCTGCATCTTGCAAGTCACCTAAATCAACAGCGCCTTTAGATACATTCTTCAATGGCGTACCGTCAAACTCATGAACAAAGTTCATTGCCCACTCATCAACACGCTCTGCCATTAACAATACTTCAATGCCTTTTTTCTTAAACAACTCTAGCTGTGGAGAGTTTTTAGCAGCAGCTAAGCTGTCAGCAGTAACGTAATAAATGGCTTTTTGGCCTTCTTTCATGCGCGCTTTATAGTCTGCAAAAGAAGTTACCACTTCATCATTTGTTGAAGTTGCATAACGTAATAATTTTAAAATACGCTCGCGATTACCGAAGTCTTCACCCAAGCCTTCTTTAAGCACTGAACCAAACTCAGTGTAGAACGTCTTGAATTTTTCTTGGTCTTTTTCATCTTCTGATTTAGCCAAGCCATCAAGCAAAGTGAGTACACGGCGTGCGTTACCTTCACGAATTGTCTTAACGTCACGGCTTTCTTGCAACAACTCACGGCTCACATTAAGCGGTAAATCGGCGCTGTCCACGACACCTTGTACAAAGCGTAAATAGTTTGGAATTAAATTATCCGCATCATCCATAATGAATACGCGTTTTACATACAGCTTAATTCCCGCTTTTGCTTCACGTGTAAAAATGTCATGAGGTGCTTTACTTGGAATATAAAGTAACTGGGTATATTCCGTACTACCTTCTACACGGTTATGCGCCCAAGCCAGTGGTGCTTCGAAGTCATGCGTTAAGTTTTTATAGAACTCAACATATTGCTCTTCAGTCACTTCACTCTTGTTACGTGTCCATAAAGCACTTGCAGAGTTAATCGCTTCCCATTCGTCAGTTTTGACCATTTGGCCACCTTTAGGTTCTTCACCTTCAGCGACTTCCTCTTCTTGCCAAACTTCTTTTTGCATTTCAATTGGCAAGCTAATGTGGTCAGAATATTTATTAACGATCTGCTTAACTTTATAAGATTCTAAATAATCAAGCGCGTCATCACGCAAGTGAAGAATAATGTCAGTACCACGTGAAGCTTTATCAATTTGCTGAACTTCAAACTCGCCTGTACCGCCACTAATCCAACGCACCCCTTCAGAAGCATCTACACCTGCGCGGCGTGATTCCACCGTAATTTTATCGGCAACAATAAAACCTGAGTAGAAACCAACACCAAACTGACCAATCAACTGAGCATCCGCTTTCTGGTCACCCGTCAATTTTGACATGAAGTCTTTAGTACCAGATTTTGCAATGGTACCTAAGTTATCAATTGCTTCTTGTTGGCTTAAACCAATACCGTTATCAGAAATCGTTAACGTTTTATCTTCTTTATTTAAGCTGATTCGTACATGTAAGTCCGGATCATTTTCATAATATTCAGGATGATTAATTCCTTCGAAACGCAACTTATCACATGCATCTGATGCATTCGAAATAAGCTCACGCAAGAAAATTTCAGGGTTCGAATAGAGAGAATGCGTCACTAAATGTAAAAGCTGTGCTACTTCTGCTTGGAAACTATAATTTTGTGATGCTTGTTCACTCATAAATCACTCCTTAAATTTTGAAGTTTGTTTGTTCTCGAATGCTTTATGAATGGAGTACTTCTAGAATTTTTCAATCCTGAATATTAAAAAATTTTTCTTTAACTAAAATGGACCGTGACTTAATACCCTATCTTGTAAGATAGAATCTAACTGTTGTTGCCTCTGTTGATAAGCTTTGGAAATACAACTTACATTAGCTGCGCAAGCATTTCTTTTTTTCAACCACTGCTGCTGCGTATCTTTTTGATTATCACGACCACCCATTGGCAAAGCATGTAAAACAATTTGATAAGTCGTTGCCATTTTGACATCTGCATCATTTAAAGAACGGTTTTTACAAATGCTTACTTCCGTCTTGGTTTTTGCTGCATCGCAAGAGAAACTAGCTGCCTGCACACTATGAGTAAAAGCCATACCACTTAAAAGTGCTAAGCCTATGGCGAATTTTCTATTCATGAGGTTATTCCTTTAAAGATATATAAAAAATAGTTTAAAAATAAAGGGTGAAAGAATATGTAGAAAACTGTCTGTTTTATGCTTTTTTTAGTGAGAAAAATAAAATAAAAAACCTCACATAAAATCTATGTGAGGTGCCTGAGTCTAGGTTTGTTATTATATTTTTTCTATTTATTATTATGCTTAAAATTTATAGCTATAACCTAAAGTGTAAACAAACGGGTTAATATCCAAGTCGAATTTAGCACCATTTGTTAAAGTAACTTCTGGGCTAATATCCGCGTAGCGAACATCTACAAATACACCCCAATTTTTTGCATCAGCAGGTTGAAAGTTAAAACCAACTTGACCAGCTACACCAAAATCTTCTTTTACTTTGTCAGCAACACCTTGTTCATCCCAAGGAATAAATGCTGTCGCCCCGATACCAATATACGGTGTAAAACGAGTTGAGTTTTTAAAATGATATTTCGCGGTAATTGTCGGTGGCAATTGTTTAATACGCGCTACTTTCTGACCATCTAATAAAACATCATGATTAACTGGCGTTGCTAATAATAATTCTGCCGAAAAAGGAGATTCGCCAAAAAAGTATTCAACTGATGGTGTAAATGCATATTCATTATCAGCCTTTACTATACCTAAAGCAGTTGTTGTATCTTCTGATGGAGCAATAACACTACCACCAAATTTTACTTGCCAATTACCAGCAAAAGTAAATGAAGACATCCCCATTAATGCAATAACCAACGCTTTTTTGAACACTTTAATATCTCCAACCTTATTTATATTTATAATAACCATTTATTTTAAATTGATGCAACACCCATT
>NZ_JBIUCP010000049.1:0-28355 GCF_044538765.1 Acinetobacter sp. ABJ-A23_2 | reverse complement strand
AATCTGTATTTGGCGTAATTTTTTTTGGTTTTTTGCTCTCTTTCTTTATTAATAAAATTAATTGGTCCTTATTGAGATTTAAAATATTTTTATTTTTCATGTTTATAACAATATTTTTATTAGCTAAATATATTTTAGTTGATGTTTTAATGTCAATTTCTAGTCGTGTAGAGGCTTATTCGGAGAGTGAATATGCAGAAGCTGTAGGCTTATTTAGACTGCCTAATATTAAAGCAATCTTAACTTTATTTATATTAATTGCTTTTATGGATAAAAATTTATATAAAAATAAAATTTTTACAATTTTTACCTTACTTTTTGTTGTAGGTGTAGGTATGAGACTTGGTTTTGCTGATTTTGGTATTTTAAGTGGACGATTTGCAGTATCTTTTACATATACTGAAATTTATATTCTCCCTTTTATTTTTCGAAGATTTGGTGTTTTAGGTCTTTTGGGGCTTGTATTATTTATTATTTTTCAAGCTATAGCTACATATTATTTTCAAGCACCTTACATTTTTGAAGATTATTTTAGACCATTAGGATATTAGTTATGAAAATTTTGTTTGTAATTAACTCATTGAAGAGTAAATCTGGGTCTGAACGTGTAGCTGTTGAGTTAGCTAATAAATTGTCTACTATAGCTAATTATAAAGTTACTCTTTTAAACAGAGAATCTGATAAAAGTAATATTGCCTATCCGCTCGTTGATGATGTAGATATAGTAACTTTGACAGGAAATTTATTTCAGTTTTATAAAAAGCTTAAGTTACATATCGCCGTTTCTGCTTATGATATGGTGATTATTCATAATATGGGCAAACTATCACTTTTATGTGCTTTTCTTCCAAACATAAAAAAACTAGTTGTTCTTGAACATGTATCATTTATTAGTCGCCCTAAGAAAGTACAGTTTCTAACTAAGATGTTGTACCGTTATGTTGATCAAGTTGTAACGCTAACTCAAAATGACAAAAATCAATTCGATAAATTTCATCCTAATGTAATTGTTATTCCTAATTTTTCACCATTTCCCATTGTTTCACCATCCAATCATACCCATAAACAAATTGTAACTATTGGTCGTTTAACTGATCAGAAAAACTACCTTCATTTACTACAAGCTTGGGAAAAAATATATAAAGATATTCCAGATTGGCAACTCAATATTTATGGCGAAGGTGAGCATAAAACAATGTTGCAAGACTATATTGAGCAGCATTCTCTCGCAAATGTAAGTTTGAAGGGAATTACATCAAATGTTAAGCAAGTTTATGAGCAATCTAGTTTTTTTGTAATGTCGTCGAAATATGAAGGCTTACCAATGGTTTTAATTGAAGCTCAGAGTTTCGGCTTACCTATAGTTTCTTATAATTGTCCTTATGGTCCAAGCGATGTCATAAAGAATTATGAAAATGGTTTGTTGGTCTGCGACCAAAATATTAATGAGTTAGCTACAGCAATTTTAGAAGTTGCTTCTTCTCCTAATTTATTAGATCAATTTGCTAAAAATTCATTATTAAATGCTCAGAAATATCAACCTGAACAAATCTTAAAAATTTGGATTGAAAGGGTTTTGAAAGGATAATTTTTATGTTTTCTGTATTAAGTTCTATTTATCACAAAGAACATCCATTACATTTTAATGCTTGTATGGAAAGCATTTGGGATAATCAAACTTTAAAACCTACAGAAATTATTTTAGTTGAGGATGGGCCTTTAACACCTGAACTTGATGAGGTAATTGCAAAATGGCAAGAAAAACTTGGCAATATTTTACGTGTTAAGAAACTTGAGAAAAATGTAGGTACAGGTAAGGCCAAAAATATTGGTTTGCAGCAATGTACATACGATATTGTATGTATTGTAGATACAGATGATATTTATGTATCGGAGAGATTCGAGAAGCAAATTGAATTTTTAAAGAACAATCCTGATGTTTCAATTATAGGTGGACAGATTCTCGAATTTGTAGAGGATATTCATACACCTACAGGGATGCGGAAAGTTCCTTTATCAAATGAAGACTTAAAAAATTACGCAAAGAAGCAAAGCCCCTTTAACAATATGACTATTACGTATCGAAAATCACATATTCTTGAAGTAGGAGGCTATCAGCATCATTTATGGATGGAAGACTATAATCTCTTTTTAAGAGTAATTGCTAAAGGCTATAAAATTCAAAACTTAGCTGATGTTTTGGTCTATGCAAGAATTGATAACGGTATGCATGGTCGTCGTAAAGGTTTCCAATATATTAAAAGTGAAAAACAGTTACTAGATTTAAAAAAACAACTAAAGTTACAAAATCCTGTATATGCTAATATGCTGTTTCTGATACGGTCTGCCTTTAGACTGTTGCCAGCAAATATGCTAGGTAAAATTTATAATACCTTTCTTCGTAAAGATATTAAAAAATGAGTGAATGAAAATATGAAACGCTTAGTAGACATAGTCATTTCTTTAATAGCTCTAACCGTACTGTCGCCAATATTTCTGATAGTTGCTTATAAGGTCCGTAAAAATTTAGGCTCACCCATATTCTTTTATCAAGAAAGACCTGGAAAGGACGGAAAATTATTTAAAATGATTAAGTTCCGTTCGATGAAGGATGCCTTTGATGCGCAGGGAAATCCATTGCCAGATGAGGCTCGTATTACTCCATTTGGGCAGAAGTTGCGTTCTACAAGCTTAGATGAAATGCCACAGCTTATTAATGTTTTAAAAGGTGATATGAGTGTGGTAGGTCCTCGTCCAATGTTAAAAGACTTTGTTGCTTTATATTCTCCAGAACAAGCACGTCGCTTAGAAGTCCGTCCTGGAATGACTGGTTTAGCTCAGGTCAGTGGACGTAATGAACTGGATTATGAAGAACGGTTTAAATGTGACGTTTGGTATGTAGACAATCATAGTGTTTGGGTTGATTTTAAAATCATGTTTAAAACAGTTAAAGTGATGTTAAGACGCGAAGGTATTAATGCACCAGGACATGTAGGACCATCTCTATTTAAAGGTAATGACGTCCAAGAAAATGTCGACTCATCTGTAAAGTAAATTTTATATCTTGAAATATTTCTTATGATCAAAAAAGCAGTTTTACCAGTAGCCGGTTTAGGAACGCGTTTTTTACCTGCAAGTAAGTCAATTCCAAAGGAAATGGTTACCGTTGTTGATCGCCCAGCTATTGAATATGTAGTGCGTGAAGCGGTGGAAGCAGGAATTGAACAGATTATTTTAGTGACTCACTCTTCAAAAGCTTCGATTGAAAATTATTTTGATCGAAACTTTGAATTAGAAACAATATTAAATGAAAAGAAGAAATTGGATTTGCTTGCAGAGATTACGCAAATTGTTCCTTCTCATGTGAGTGTTGTAAGTGTACGACAACCTCAACCCCTAGGCTTAGGGCATGCTGTTTTATGTGCGAAAAGTGTAGTAGGACAAGATGATTTTGCTGTGCTATTACCAGATGTATTGGTGAAAGATAGTTCGGGGCAGAATGATTTATCGCGTATGATTTCTCGTTATGATGAAAGTAACGCGGCACAGATAATGGTAGAAGCTGTGCCTGATCACTTGGTAGATCAATATGGTATTGTTGATGTTGCACAGAGCCCAAATGAAGGCGAAAGCATTGCTATGCAGGGTATTGTTGAAAAACCTGCTGTAGGTTCTGCACCGTCTAATTTATCTGTTGTTGGTCGCTACGTTTTACCCGCAAGAATTATGCAACTACTCGAAAATACACCGAAAGGTGCGGGTAATGAAATTCAACTAACAGATGCAATTGCGATGCTGCAACAAACTGATGTAGTTGAAGCCTATCGTATGCAGGGACAAACCTTTGACTGTGGTAGTAAGCTTGGTTATTTAAAAGCTGTTCTACACTATGGTGTTGAACATCCTAAATTAGGAAATGATTTTAAACAGTTGATTCAAGAACTTAAATTATAAATTTTGTAGCTCAACTTAAGTATTTGTAAAAAATAATGAATATGTGAGCTGTTCAATATATTCTCTTCCCATAATGGGAAGAGAATTCTATAGAATATTAAAATCAGGTGTACAATGAAAATCGCGGTATTTGGAACCACCTTGCACGCTGGTGTAATGGCAGCGTTACTAGCTGAATATGGTAATCAGATCTATTGGTGTACAAGTGTCACCTGTGAAGAAAATATATCTGTACTTTCATATCAAGATCAAGAAGTTAATCATTATTTAAATAAACAAAGAAAGGCAGGTTTTTTAACAGAAAGTCCTTTTTCTCAAATTCCTTTAGATATTGAAGTTTATTTATTTTGTTTTAGCCCAACACAAATAGAACTTGCCTTAAAAACGGTTGAGAAGTTAAGTGAACGTCCAATTGTTCATCCAAGGTTAATGGTTAATGGCTCAACTTTTGGTTTACATGGTACAGAAAAATTAAAGCAACATTTACCTAAAGACGAGTGGGTCTATTTCCCTGACGTGATTCAAGAGGGTAATGCGATTAATAGTGTACTCAATGTAAAACATGTCATTGTTGGTGTTGAATCAAGCTATGCTCAAGACATAATGCAAGAGTTATTACGTCCATTTTTCCGTTTTAGTTATCAATATTTATTTATGCCGATTTTAGATGCCGAATTTACTAAGCTCAGCATTTCAGGCATGTTGGCGACTAGAATTAGTTATATGAATGATCTTGCTCTAGTTGCGGAAAAGTTAGGTATTGATATTGCCAATGTAAAGCATGGCATTGCTGCAGATACACGTATTGGCGCAGCTTATTTATCAGCAGGTGTTGGATTTGGCGGTGAAAATTTTTCACATGATATTTTAACACTCTCCAGTACGGTTTCTGAAACAGGTGCGAAAAGCCGTCTTCTAGAACAAGTATGGGCGATTAATGAACAACAAAAAGAAATTTTATTCCGTAAATTATGGAACTATTATCATTGTGACTTGAGTGGAAAAACTGTTGCGATTTGGGGAGCTTCATTTAAAGAGAACACTCCAAGCACACATAACTCACCTATTCATATCTTATTGGCTGCTTTATGGGCCCAAGGTGTAAAAGTACGGTTACATGATCCGCAAGCTCTTGATGAAATTGCAGCTTTATATGGCAGCCGAGAAGACCTGATTTTATGCGCTGATCAATATGAAGCAGCACAAGGAGCACATGCTTTATGCTTAGTCACGGCATGGAAGCAGTATTGGAGCCCTGACTTTAAACAGTTACAACAATTGATGCAGCATCCTCTTATTTTGGATGGGCGTAATATTTATGATCCAGCATATGTGAAATCTAAAGGTTTTGCTTATGAAGGAGTAGGTCGATTATGAGTAAATCTATCGAGAAGTTTCCCAAAGAGCTAGTTTCCCCTATCGCGCAGCTTCATTCTTTGGTTGAGAAAAATTCAAATTTACATATAAAAGAATTATTTGCATCAGAGCCCGATCGATTTCAGCAATATTCTGTAAAGTTCGATCAACTGGTTTTTGATTATAGTAAACACCGTGTGACTAAAAGTGTGTTAGAGCAATTGGTGGCTTTAGCAAAAACTAAACAATTGACTCACTGGATTGAACGATTATTTTCTCAAGATAAAGTCAACTGTACCGAACAGCGTGCTGCAATGCATTGGGCTTTACGTTTACCATTAGAATATTCTAAATTTCCGGAATTAACTGAAAAGGTTCATAGCCAATTGCAGCGTATGTATGCGTTGGTTGAAAAAATCCATGCTGGACAATACCGTGGCGCCACAGGTGAAGTCATTCAAGATGTCGTTAATATTGGGGTAGGGGGATCTGATTTAGGGCCTCAAATGGTGACCCATGCATTATCGGATTTTAAAGTAAAAACAGCTAAACCACTCAATGTTCATTTCGTATCAACAATGGATGGTAGTCAGTTATCGGACTTGCTTCATCAACTGCGTCCAGAAACAACTTTATTTATTATTTCTTCGAAGTCATTTGGCACTATTGATACTTTATCCAATGCACAAACTGTTCGACAGTGGCTTGAGAAAGCGTTAGGGAAACACGAACGGGTGGTAAAAAGCCATTTTATTGGTGTTTCTACAAAAGCTAACAAAATGTCAGAGTGGGGGATTGCTCCTGAAAATCAATTATTACTTTGGGATTGGGTTGGTGGACGTTATTCTCTTTGGTCGTGTATTGGGTTACCTATTGCCTTGTCAGTTGGGGTGGAGGGTTTTCAGCAGCTTTTAGCTGGTGCTCATGCCGTTGATGAGCATTTCCAAAATACAAGTTTTGAGCAGAATATACCTGTACTTATGGCATTATTAGGTGTCTGGAATAATAATTTTTTAAACATTCAGACCCATGCTGTATTACCTTATGATGGCCGGTTAAAATATTTCGCTGCCTATTTACAGCAGCTTGAAATGGAGTCTAATGGTAAATCGGTACAACGTGGTGGACAAAAAGTTGAATTAGATACTTGTCCAATTGTATGGGGTGAAGTTGGGCCAAATGCTCAACATGCCTTTTATCAGTTACTCCATCAAGGAACTCAGGCAGTAAGTTGTGATTTTATTGCCCCTATACAACGTTACAATGCAGATCATTTTACTTATGTAGAAAATGCTGAAGCATTAGTTGAGCAACATCATCTTGCGCTTTCAAACTGTTTAGCACAATCACGTTTATTAGCTTTTGGTAACGAAGCTCTAGATACAAAAGAACTGGAGAGTTTGCCTATTTATAAGCAATACGAAGGAAACCAACCAAGTTCAACATTACTTTTAAAAGAGCTTAATCCTTATAGTTTAGGGATGTTGATTGCTTTATATGAGCATAAAGTATTTGTTCAGTCTGTAATCTGGAACATTAATCCCTTTGATCAGTGGGGAGTGGAAAAAGGTAAGCAGATTGCTGACCAGTTACTCCCGATTTTAAATGGTGTTCAAAACGATCTTTCAACACTCGATGCTTCAACGCGTGGATTAATTAAAATTTTATTAGGAAAAATAGATGGCTAAAATTCTGGTTACTGGCGGTGCTGGCTATATTGGTTCACATACCTGTGTAGAGCTTTTGAATGCTGGCCATGAAGTTATTGTTTATGACAATCTTTCAAATAGTTCAGAAGAGTCTTTAAATAGAGTTCAAGAACTCACTCAAAAAAGTTTAACTTTTGTAGAGGGTGATATTCGTAATGCAGATGAGCTTGATCAGGTATTTCAAAATCATACCATCGATGCAGTTATTCATTTTGCAGGTCTAAAAGCGGTTGGTGAAAGTCAGGAAAAACCCCTTATTTATTTTGATAATAATATTGCAGGTAGTATCCAACTGGTTAAGTCAATGGAGAAAGCAAGTGTTTATACCCTTGTGTTTAGCTCATCTGCAACAGTATATGATGAAGCGAATACGTCACCTTTAAATGAAGAAATGCCAACAGGTATGCCAAGTAATAATTATGGTTATACCAAATTGATTGTTGAGCAATTATTACAAAAATTGTCTGTTTCTAATTCTAAATGGTCGATTGCTTTACTTCGTTATTTTAACCCGGTAGGTGCACATAAAAGTGGACGTATTGGCGAAGATCCACAAGGTATTCCAAATAATTTAATGCCTTACGTTACACAGGTTGCTGTTGGCCGCCGCGAAAAATTATCTATTTATGGTAATGACTATGACACAGTAGATGGTACTGGGGTGCGTGATTATATTCATGTCGTTGACTTAGCCAATGCACATCTATGTGCTCTAACTAACCGATTACAAGCAACAGGGTGCCGTGCATGGAATATTGGAACGGGTAATGGCTCATCAGTATTACAGGTTAAAAATACCTTTGAACAGGTCAATGGCGTATCTGTTGCTTTCGAATTCGCACCACGCCGAGCAGGTGATGTGGCGACTTCTTTTGCAGATAATACCCGTGCTGTTGCTGAGCTGGGCTGGCAGCCTCAATATGATTTAGAAGATATGTTGCAAGACAGCTGGAAATGGCAAAAACAGAATCCAGAGGGATATAAAAATTGATTATTTAATTTTTCTAAATATCAAATAGATATTGGCTTTCATGCGCGGATAAGCTCTTTTCTAAAAAGAGGTTACGATTGTAGTGACTACTTTCATGTTAGTATTCGCCACAATCCTGTTAGCCTCTTTTTGTGTCATGGTTTTTCTCCGTCAACAACTGTTATTTATTTTTATTGCTTTTTTATCCACCTGCGTAGGTGTATATATTGCAGGGGATATAAACCTAAATTGGTATAAAATTTGTACTTATCTGATTTCAGAAAAGGCTTTTTTTTCAATTCTGTTTAATTATGCAGTGATACAACTCTTTTTTATTACACTGGGCCGTAAATATGCAGCACTTTTTCTAAGTCAATTATTTGTTATATTTTTAAATTTTATTAATGAAAAAAAACAACAATATCTATTTAGCAATTTAAGCCCTGAAGATATTTTTTTACTTCCGGAAGCCATGAAAGCAGCCCCTTGGCACTTACAACTTATCTTTTTTATTTTGATTATTTTTTTTCTTATCATACTTTTAATTGCTCTACGTAAGGAAAGTAAAGCAACTTTTCATATCTATGTTCCAAATATCGTTATTTTTGGATTACTCAGTAGCGGATTAATTTATTTAAACTTTATTAAAAATCCTATGGGTGCTTGCTTTTCTGATAACAAACCAATGATTTGTTCTAGTTTACAAGAATTTCCAAATACCAGAAATGATTGGGTTGGTGACTACCGAAAGATACAAGATTATGGGTTTGTACCTTTTTACGTTTCAAAAGTATTAGATAATGTGACAAGTGTTTTGTTACCTAATCGCAAAGTATCGGAATCAGCGATACAACAAATTTTGCAACAACACCATATTTTACAGCCATTAGAGAATAAAACTGCTCAATATCCAAATATTGTTGTAGTAATGGAGGAGTCTTTTTGGGATTCACACAAATTAGATAATGAGCTTCCGAAAGATTTATTGTCTTTTGTTCATCAAAATCAAGTCTCTAATTTGATATCACCTTCTTTTGGGGGAGGTACAGCTAATGTTGAATTTGAAGTACTTACAAGTTTGAATACGACTTTCTACCCCAATGAAGTGTTATATGTCTCTAGATTAAGAAAACCAACATATGCCTTGCCTTATTATTTAAATTCAAAAGGTTATATAACAATTGCAATGCATAATAATTATAGTTATTACTATAATCGTAATAAGGTTTATCCAATACTAGGATTTGAAAAATTTATTTCATTTGAAAATATGGTGGCTCCTAAAGATCAAGAAAAAGTAATTAATGCTGGGGGGTGGGCTACAGATGATTTAATTTTTGATTCAATAAAATCAACGTTACAAGAAAACACCCAACAGCCTAAATTCATTTATGCGATTACAGTAGAAAATCATCCTGCATATAGTGATAAACGCTACGGGAAACAAAATTTTAAATTTAATAAAGAATTATCTGATATTGATCGGCTGAAATTGAGTACTTACACTGCTGGAACTGCACGTGCTAATCAGAAATTGCAAGAGCTGGCTGAATATTTAAAAACGATTCAACAACCTACAATTTTAGTGGTATTTGGAGACCATCTTCCTAACTTGCAGGGAGTTTATGACGCTTATGACTTCTTTAAAGATGATCCTGAGAGAACTAACCTAAAAAATTACCAGACACCATTTGTGGTATGGAGTAATTATAAATTAGATAAGAAGCCTTTAAAGCAACCTTATATTGCTGCAAGTTTTGTGGCTCCAAAGCTATTAAAGCTCGCAGGGCTACCTTTATCAGATTACTATCAATTTGTTGATAATGTTTCGAGTTGTTATAGTGCCATACATCAAAAATTTGTAAAAGAAGCTCCAACTTGTAACTTTAACAATAAAGCTTTGTTAAAGGATTATGAAAATTTAAACAGAGATGTATTAGATGGGCATAATCATACTTATAAAATTATGCAAAATACCCAAGAAGAGATGGAAAAATAATTTTCCATCTCTGGTCTGGCGGAATTATTATGACTGAATTAATCCAGTCAATTCATCTACATAATGCTGCATTGGCTGAGCTTGACGGTCTGCACGGCTTTCAATGTTGAGACGTAGTAAAGGCTCAGTGTTTGAAGCACGTACATTAAAACGCCACGCACCAAAGTCGAGGCTTACACCATCGGTGCGGTCAATTTCCGGGTTTTGTTCGGCATAGAAATCGAAAATCTTTTGAATAGTGATTTGTGTATCAGCTACTTTAAAGTTGATTTCACCACTACAAGGAAACTTGGTAATCATATTTTCAACGAGTGTTGAAAGTGATTGTCCTGTTTCAGAGAGTAGGGCAACAGTAAGTAGCCACGGAATCATACCGCTGTCACAGTAAGCAAAGTCACGGAAATAGTGATGGGCACTCATTTCACCGCCATATACAGCATTATTCTCACGCATAACGTCTTTAATGAACGCGTGACCAGATTTTGACTGTACTGCAACACCTTTGTATTCATCTACGATATCAAATGTGTTCCACACTAAACGTGGGTCGTGCACAATTTTCTCGCCTGATTGTTTAATCAAGAAAGCTTGAGCCAATAGACCAACAATATAGTAGCCCTCAATGAACTGACCTTTTTCATCGAACAAGAAACAGCGGTCAAAGTCGCCGTCCCATGCAATTCCCATATCTGCTTTATGCTCAAGAACAGCATTTCGGGTACTGTCACGGTTTTCAATTAAAATTGGGTTAGGAATCCCATTTGGGAAAGTACCATCTGCTTCATGGTGAATTTTAATAAATTCAACTGGTACGTTAAGCGCCTTAAATTTTTCTTCGATTGCATCAATCACGTGACCAGCTGCACCATTACCCGCGTTTACCACTAATTTTAGTGGACGGATTTTTGCTGGTTCAATATAGGTAATTAAGTGATCAACAAACTCAGGCAAAATGTTATAACTTTGAGTTGTACCTTTTTGACTAACTTCTTCAAAGTTATTGGTTTCTGCTAAAGCCTGAATTTCTTTTAAACCAGTATCGGCACTAATTGGACGAGCATTTTCTCGTACCAATTTCATACCGTTATAGTCCATTGGGTTATGGCTCGCAGTAACTTCGATACCACCTTGCACATCTAAATGGAAAGCGGCGAAGTAAACTTCTTCAGTACCTGTCATGCCCAAATCAAGAACATTGACACCCGCATCATTTAACCCGCGGATGGTCGCTTGTTTTAAACCCTCACTGCTTAGACGAATATCACAACCTACAACCACAGTCTTTGGTTTATAGATTTGTCCGTAAGCGCGGCCAATTTTATAGGCGATTTCTTCATTCAATTCGGTGCCGAGTTTGCCTCGGATATCATAAGCTTTAAAACACGTTAAAGTAGTCATTATTCAATTCAATACATGTGGTTTGAGTTGTGTGCACATTATACATAGATCATGAAACAGGAATGTTTATAGTTTTTATATTCAAATTTTTCACTTCATTTCTATAGTTCATATCTAAATTTATAAGAAAGATTTTTACGACTTTAGTCTAATAAATAAATTTATAAATTAGAAATTGCTTGATTTTACTTAGCACTATTGGTCTTACCAATTATGATGGTTATTTAATGATTGATCTTACCAATTTCTGTGTTTATGATGCGGTCTGTGGTTTAAGGAATAACATTTGCACTTAATTTTTAATTGGTAAGACCAATTGTGTTAAATGTTTAAGAATTTAAGGTACAAAAATTCGCCCCGGCATTTCAAGGAGATGACAATGCTCAATATGTGGCAACAACTTTATGACCCTTTAAATAATATTTGGCTGTCCAGTGCGGTTGCATTAATCCCGATTATTTTCTTCTTTTTGGCATTAGCAGTTTTTCGTTTAAAAGGCAGTATCGCGGGTACGGGCACAGTCATTATTGCATTATTGATTGCTCTCTTTTTCTATCAAATGCCGGGTCAAATGGCCTTTGCGTCAATTATTTATGGTTTCTTCTATGGTCTATGGCCAATTTCATGGATCATTATTGGGGCAGTTTTTCTATACAAAATTTCGGTAAAAACAGGCCAGTTTGAGGTTATTCGCTCAAGCATTTTGTCAATTACCGAAGATCAACGGCTGCAAATGTTACTCGTTGGTTTTGCCTTTGGTACTTTCCTTGAAGGGGCTGCAGGTTTTGGTGCTCCTGTCGCAATTACGGCTGCACTCCTTGTAGGTTTAGGCTTTAAGCCACTTTACGCTGCTGGTTTATGCTTGATTGTAAATACCGCGCCAGTGGCATTTGGTGCGATGGGTATTCCAATTATTGTGGCGGGGCAGGTGTCAGGCGTAGACACTATGGAAATTAGCCAGATGGTAGGTCGTCAGTTGCCATTTTTAACGCTGATTGTGCTGTTCTGGATCATGGCGATTATGGACGGCTGGCGTGGTGTTAAAGAAACTTGGCCTGCGGTATTGGTTGGTGGTGGCGCTTTTGCGATTGCCCAATATCTTACATCTAACTTCATTGGTCCTGAACTACCAGACATTACTGCTGCAATTGCGTCATTGGTGAGCTTAACTTTGCTGTTCCGTTTCTGGAAACCAAAACATATTTTCCGCTTTGAACCTGAAGCTGGCCAAACTCTAATTCAGCAACCTACCACGGTTCAACGTTATAGCATTGGAAAAATTGCTAAGGCGTGGTCTCCATTTGCGATTTTAACAGTGATGGTCACTATCTGGAGCGTTAAGCCATTTAAAGCATTATTTGCAAAAGATGGTGCTCTTGAGCACTGGATTTTTAAACTTGAAGTGCCGTACTTGCATAAATTGGTCGAAAAAATGCCGCCGATTGTGGCAGAGATAAAGCCATACGAAGCGATTTATAAGTTTGACTGGTTCTCTGCAACAGGTACGGCAATTTTTATTGCTGCAATCATCACTGCTATTTTCTTGAAAATGAAAGCAAGTGAGGCCGTAACAACTTTTGGTGAAACACTCAATGAGTTAAAAACACCGATTTACTCGATTGGTATGGTGTTGGCGTTTGCTTTCATTGCGAACTATTCAGGTTTATCTGCAACTTTAGCTTTGGCTCTATCGCATACAGGTCATGCGTTTACTTTCTTCTCGCCATTTTTGGGCTGGCTTGGTGTGTTCCTTACGGGTTCAGATACCTCTTCAAATGCTTTGTTCTCGGCACTACAGGCAACCACAGCTCAGCAGATTGGTATTCCAGAAGTGTTATTGGTGGCTGCCAATACCAGTGGTGGTGTAACCGGTAAGATGATTTCTCCACAGTCGATTGCGATTGCGTGTGCAGCGGTAGGCTTAGTTGGAAAAGAGTCTGACTTGTTCCGTTTCACGGTAAAACATAGCATCATATTCACTGTCTTTGTTGGCATCATTATTACGGTTCAGGCTTATCTGGTTCCGTGGATGATTCCATAACTCCAGTGAAGGAAACGCGATGAGAATCTCCGATCAAGTGGTCATGAAATTGCAGGCATTAATTGAAGAGCGTCACATGAAAAAAGGTGACCGCTTGCCTGCCGAACGCCAGCTTGCAACTAGCTTAGGAGTTTCTCGTCCGTCTTTGCGTGAAGCAATTCAACAGCTCAATAGTCAAGGGGTGCTCAGTAGCCGCCGTGGCGATGGGACTTATATTCAGCAGTTACCTGAACAGTGGCCACAGCAATTGATTGTGAACCCAATTAGTAACTTGATTGAAGAAGATCCGCTGTACCGTTTTGATGTACAAGAGGCGCGGTTATTACTTGAGGGCGGCACTGCTTGGTATGCCGCATTGCGCTCAACGCCTGAAGATCGCGCCAAAATCCGTCATTATTTTAATGAAATTAGTCGCCATCAAAATGCAGGTGACTCAGCACAGGCTGCGGTGGCCGATGCTGAGTTCCACTTGGCGATTGCTGAAGCCTCTCACAATGTGGTGCTGATACAAATGATGCGTAGCTTGTTTGATTTGCTGCAATACAACGTCTTGTTAGGACGTAAAAAAGTTTATAACGACCCCGTCAATGGTGACTTGCTAAGCGAGCAACATTTTCAGGTGATGGATGCTATTGATCGTAAAGATCCCGAGGCCGCACGCCAAGCTGTCTGCGGCCATATTGAATTTGTGATTAATCATGTGCGTTCTCTGGATGAAGATGAAGCTCGCCAGAAACGTGCAAATCGTTTAAATAGAGTTGATTCAAAATGATTATTTCTTCTGGCAATGATTATCGTGCTGCGGCACAACGTCGCTTACCTCCATTTTTATTTCATTACATTGATGGTGGAGCGTATTCGGAATATACCTTAAAGCGTAACGTACAAGATTTGTCAGAAATTGCATTGCGTCAACGTGTGCTCAATGACATGTCAGCGTTAAGTTTAGAGACAAAACTATTTAACGAAACCTTGTCTATGCCTGTTGCATTAGCGCCTGTGGGTTTAACAGGTATGTATGCACGCCGTGGTGAAGTGCAAGCCGCAATGGCAGCCGATAAAAAGGGCATTCCATTTACACTTTCAACGGTTTCGGTGTGTCCGATTGAAGAAGTTGCACCTGCAATTAATCGCCCGATGTGGTTTCAGCTTTATGTATTACGTGACCGTGGTTTTATGCGTAATGCTTTGGAACGTGCAAAAGCAGCTGGTTGTTCAACACTTGTATTTACTGTAGATATGCCTGTACCGGGTGCGCGCTACCGTGATGCCCATTCGGGTATGAGTGGGCCAAATGCTGCGATGCGCCGTTATATGCAGTCTATGTTCCATCCACATTGGTCGTGGAATGTCGGCTTAATGGGTCGTCCGCACGACTTGGGCAATATCTCTAAATATTTAGGTAAACCGACTGGGCTTGAAGACTATATTGGTTGGTTAGGCTCGAACTTTGACCCATCGATTTCATGGAAAGACCTTGAGTGGATTCGTGAATTTTGGGATGGCCCAATGGTGATTAAGGGCATTTTAGATCCTGAAGATGCCAAAGATGCGGTGCGTTTTGGTGCTGATGGTATTGTGGTGTCGAATCATGGTGGTCGTCAGTTAGATGGTGTGATGTCGTCTGCATGTGCATTGCCTGCAATTGCTGATGCAGTCAAAGGTGATTTAGCAATTTTGGCTGACTCAGGCATTCGTAATGGTTTAGACGTGGTGCGCATGTTGGCGCTTGGTGCGGATACGGTTTTACTTGGCCGTGCATTTGTTTATGCCTTGGCAGCAGCAGGTGGACAAGGTGTGTCGAACTTACTTGATTTGATTGATAAGGAAATGCGTGTTGCGATGACGTTGACGGGTGCTAAGTCGATTTCGGATATTAATGCGGATTGTTTAGTACAGGCGATGAAGCTCTAACATTTTCGTACTAACTTTGATGATATTGGCACGACGGAGTCGTATCGGAAAAGGTTCAATGTAAGTAGCTAATTGACATTACTTTTTTAAAAAAGCAACCAAAAACCTTTGTTTCGATAACGGTACGTCCTTGCTACCGCATCGAAACGGCGGCATCCCTGCCGCCAACGCGTAGCCAATTTGCATTAAATCTAACACCTAGAGATTAGCTGCTAGTGCTAAGCGTCACTTACAGCCTGCGTGGTATGAGCAAAGTTTTGTTTTTGCAATGTAAATTGAAAAATGGATACAGCGAATAGGTTCTGTAAGTGACAATGGTTTTGATTACTTTTGCCAAAACAAAAGTAATGGAATTAGCTACTTTAAATATTAGTTCTAAATGGAAAAACTCCCTTGAGCTTTTCTGATTTTTAAAAAAATTATGTGGTATGGATGACCAAAAGGAAACCATCATGCAAACATTTTCTCCTCAAGCAGTGATTGAACGCTTACAAAACATTGTAGGGCGTTCGCATGTTTTGACCGATGATCAAAGCACGCGTCAGTACCGTCAAGGTCGTCGTTTTGGTGAGGGGAAAGTACTTGCTGTGGTGGTGCCGGGTACATTGCTAGAACAATGGCAAGTTTTGCAGGCTGCAATTGAGGCGGACTGTATTGTGATTATGCAGGCAGCAAATACAGGACTCACTGGTGGTTCAACCCCGTATGGTGATGATTATGACCGTCCTGTTTTGGTCATGAGTACGCGCCGTTTAAAGGGCATTCAAGTTATTCATGACGGTAAGCAAGTGATTTGTTTACCGGGTGCGACCTTAGACAATTTAGAGCAAATTTTAAAAGGTTATGACCGTGAGCCACATTCAGTCATTGGTTCATCTTGTATTGGGGCATCGGTTCTTGGTGGGGTGTGTAATAACTCTGGTGGTGCGTTGGTGCGCCGTGGCCCGGCTTATACTGAACTGGCGTTATATGCTCAGGTCAATGCTGCTGGTCAATTAGAGCTGGTGAATCATTTAGGGGTGAATTTAGGCTCGACATCCGAAGAAATTTTGACTCGTTTAGAGAAGCAGCAATATCAAGCTGTAGATATTTTAGATGACAGCGAAAAGCAGGCATCAGATCATCGCTATGCCCATGATGTGACGCAAGTTGATGAAGATACGCCTGCTCGTTTTAATGCAGACCCGTCACGATTGTTTGAAGCCTCGGGTTCGGCAGGTAAGGTCTGTGTGTTTGCTGTACGCCTTGATACCTATGAAAAAGTAGAGAGCAGTGTTTTTTATATTGGTAGTAATGATGCCGATGATTTAACGGCCATTCGTCGCTACTTACTGACCTCACTGCCAAGCTTGCCAATTGCAGGCGAATATATTCACCGTGATGCTTATTTGATTGGTGAAAAGTACGGAAAAGACACCTTCTTATTTATTGAAAAGTTTGGTACAGCCAATGTTCCAAAAGCTTTCGCGATGAAAGATAAAGTCGATGGCTTTTTAGAAAAATTTAAAATTAAAGGCTTAACAGACCAGATTTTACAGGCGATTACCTTCTTTTTACCGAGTCATTTGCCGAAGCGTATGACCGAATATCGAGACCGTTATGAGCACCATTTGGTTTTACGTGTCGAAAATAATTCGAAAGCACAGACAGAGCAGTTTTTAAAAGAATATTTTGCGGTGCATCAGTCAGGTAGTTATTTCGTATGTAGTGAAGAGGAAGGTCGAAAGGCGTTCTTACACCGTTTTGCGATTGCAGGGGCGGCAATTCGTTATCGTGATACGCACCGTAGTGAAGTTGAAGATATTGTAGCGCTTGATATTGCGCTACGCCGTAATGACCGCGAATGGGTAGAGCAACTACCAGCCGAGATGGAAAAGAAAATCATCCATAAGCTCTATTATGGGCATTTCTTTTGTCATGTGTTCCATCAGGACTATATTCTTAAAAAGGGTAATGATCCGTTAGAAATGGAACATCAAATGTGGAAATTACTCGATGCGCGCCGTGCTGAATATCCGGCAGAGCATAATGTTGGGCATCTTTACATTGCCAAACCTGCATTAGCCAATTTCTATCAAAAACTCGACCCAACCAATAGCTTTAATGTGGGTATTGGCCATACCTCAAAACTGAAATATTGGGGTAAGGCTAAATCTTAATATCGAGACATAAAAAAAGGCGCCGAAGCGCCTTTTTTTATAGATGTCTTATGCTGCTTCTACTGATTTAGCAAGCACTTCAGCCATTGCTTTAGCAACAGTGTAAACATTGTTCATGTTTAAACCTGCTACACAAATACGGCCACTACGTACTAAGTAGATTGCATATTCTTCACGCAAGATATCAACCTGTTCAGCAGTTAAACCTGTGTAGCTGAACATACCTTTTTGGTTTACAAGGTAGCTAAAGTCACGGTCTGGTAACGCTTTAGTAAGTTCATCTTTCAAGATGCTACGCATTTTGATAATACGCTCACGCATCTCTTTCACTTCACCTTGCCATTGTTGGTTAAGTTCAGCGTCATTTAACACTTCATCAACTAACCAAGCACCTGTTGTAGGAGGGCTAGAGTAAATACGGCGTACAGTCGCTTTTAACTGACCGAATGTACACTGAGCAGCTTCTGCATCGTCACATACGAAAGTTAAGCCGCCAACGCGTTCGCCATATAAAGAGAAGATTTTAGAGAACGAGTTGCTCACAATGAAGTTTAGACCCGCTTGGTCTAAAGCACGGATTGCGTACGCATCTTCTTCCATACCGTCACCAAAACCTTGGTAAGCGATGTCTAGGAATGGAATAAGGTTACGGTCTTTTAGTACTGCAATCACTTGGTCCCACTGCGCTGGGTTTAAGTCAGCACCAGTTGGGTTATGGCAGCATGGGTGCAATAACACAATGCTTTGCTCAGGCAAAGTTTTAAGTGTAGAAAGCATACCGTCAAAATCTACACCACGTGTTTCGTTGTCGAAATATGGGTAGAAATGAGTCTTGATGCCAGCGCCATTGAAAATCGCAACGTGGTTATCCCAAGTTGGTTGGCTTACCCAAACGTCTGAATTTGGGAAATAAGTTTTTAAGAAATCCGCACCAACTTTCAATGCACCTGAACCACCAAGTGTTTGGATGGTTACAGCACGGCCAGCTTTAACTGCTGGGCTGTTTGCACCAAATAAAAGTGCTTGAATTGCTTCACGGTAAGGTTTGAAGCCTTCCATTGGCAAATAAAGTTTGGTTTTACCGTTTTTAGGCTCGATACGCTTTTGCGCTTCAATAATGGTCTCTAACTGAGGAACAATACTGTCTTCGTTATAGTAAAGACCAATACTCAAGTTCACTTTTCCAGAACGAGTATCAGCGTTGAACTGTTCCATTAAAGATAAAATTGGGTCGCCTGCGTATGGGGGGATATGTTGAAACATCAAAAAAGTCCTTTCATTCAACAATATGCATAGTGCTGGGTTTTTTCTGTCTCGAAAAATACGCCACAACTATGTCGATGTTCAATAATGTATCAATAAAGCTACCGTGAAGCACCTGATAATTTCACTAATATCGATATTTTCTGGATGAAAATGATAAAAAGATTTAAAAGAAATTACGGTAAATAGATACTAATTTATAACTCATGCCTTCATTCAAGCAGATTGTCTACAATCTTGCTGTAATACATTGGTTGTAGACTAAAGTTTGAAACAAAAGATTAGAGGTCGAAAAGCAGCTAAAAAAGTGCCATAAATCTATAGGTAAAATAATATTAACTAACTGTTTTATAAATACAAATTGGAAAGTGGTGTAATACTATAAATATAAGGTGAAATGACAGGCCAAATGATAAAAATTGACCTGATGCGTTCTCTAAAGTGTCAACAATCACCTTGATTTTTTTCATTCATACCGCTATAAAACTCATAATTGATTAAAAATTGTCGACAATATGCAAGATTTGACCTACGCACCAGAGCCATTACAAAGTCAGGGAAGAACACTGACCGAGAATGTATTTAAACAAATACAGACGGCGATTGTTTTAGGTCAAATTCCGGCAGGTAGCAAAATTTCTGAGCCTGAACTGGCGCGCACTTATGGCATTAGCCGTGGGCCATTGCGTGAAGCGATTCATCGCCTTGAAGGTCAACGTTTGGTTGAGCGTACTGCTCATGTGGGTGCGCGCGTGGTTTCGCTCTCACTGCAACAGTTCAAAGAGCTTTATCAAATTCGGGCGTCTTTAGAAGGTTTGGCTTGCAAACTTGCTGCACAGCATATTGATAAAAAGCAAATCTTGGCACTACGTGATGTTTTGCGTATGCATGCTGAAGATGAAAACTTTAAAGCAGGTAAAGGATATTACTTGCAAGAAGGACAGGACGATTTTCACTACTGCATTATCAAAAGTAGTGGCAATAAAACCCTAGAAAAAATGCTATGTGATGAGCTTTATCACCTCATTCGTATGTACCGAATTCAATTTTCAAACACACCCGATCGTCCGAGCAAAGCTTGGGACGAACATATCCGTATTTTAGATGCAATTGCAGAAGGTGATGGTGAACTTGCTGAGCTGCTGATGCATCGACATATCAATGCTTCTTACAAAATTATTGAGCAAACACTGCTACAAGCACAAGGAGAACATAACAATGGCTAAACAATCCGCAGGTCAGCTATTTCGCGATGCAGTAGCCCAAGAAAAGCCATTACAAGTGGTTGGAACCATTAACGCCAATCATGCACTTTTGGCAAAACGTGCAGGTTATAAAGCGATTTACTTATCAGGTGGTGGTGTGGCCGCTGGTTCTTTAGGTTTACCTGATTTGGGAATCAGTAACCTGGATGATGTATTGACAGACGTACGCCGTATTACCGATGTATGTGATCTTCCTTTATTGGTCGATGCTGACACAGGTTTTGGCGCTTCTGCATTTAACATTGCTCGTACGACAAAAGCACTGATCAAGTTTGGTGCTGCGGCAATGCACATTGAAGACCAAGTGGGCGCAAAACGTTGTGGTCACCGTCCGAACAAAGCCATTGTGACTCAAGAAGAAATGGTTGACCGTATTAAAGCTGCGGTCGATGCGCGTGGTGATGACAGCTTCGTGATTATGGCGCGTACCGACGCATTGGCAGTAGATGGCTTACAAGCTGCAATTGACCGTGCGGGTGCTTACATTGAAGCGGGTGCAGACATGTTATTCCCTGAAGCAATTACCGAGCTTGATATGTACAAGCAATTTGCTCAGAAGACTGGCGCACCAATTTTGGCAAACATCACAGAGTTTGGTTCTACACCACTGTTTACTACTGAAGAGTTAGCATCTGCCGATGTAAGCCTTGCGCTTTATCCGCTTTCTGCTTTCCGTGCTATGAACAAAGCAGCCGAAACTGTGTATGAAACCTTACGTAAAGAAGGTACGCAAAAGAACGTGGTTGATATTATGCAAACGCGTAAAGAGTTATATGAACGCATCAACTACTATGCGTTTGAAGACTATTTAGATAACGCATTTGCTAAAAAGAAGTAATAAATTAAAAAGTTGATTAATTGGAATCTGATACTCGGAGGCGTCATCTGCAACTGTTTGAGACAGGGCTACATTTTTTAAAATTGGTTCTGCGATAGATAGGATATTCGATGGTTGTGGACGAGTTTTGCAGATGACAATGGTTTTGCCTACTTTTCCCGAAAGAAAAGTAGGTCGAACCGAAGGTTAATCCTGAAATAAGAAGTGAAAATGGTACGACTCCGTCGTGCTTAATAAATAAATTCAGATAGATAGGAAAGGAAAATCTTATGAGCTCAAATGAAACAACAACAGGCTTCAAACCAAAAAAATCAGTTGCACTAAGTGGACAAGTTGCAGGCAACACAGCACTTTGTACCGTAGGACGTAGCGGTAACGACTTGCACTATCGTGGCTATGATATTCTTGACCTTGCAGCAGGTAGCCAGTTTGAAGAAGTTGCTCACTTGCTCGTACATGGCAAATTACCAAACAAAGCTGAACTCAAAGCCTATAAAGCAAAATTAAAAGCGCTTCGTGGCTTACCGGCAGCACTTAAAACAGCACTTGAACAACTTCCTCCGTCTGCACACCCAATGGATGTGATGCGTACAGGTGTTTCAGTGCTTGGTTGTTTAACTCCAGAACATGAAGACCACAACGAAGCTGGCGCAAAAGACATTGCTGACAAATTAATGGCAAGCCTAGGCTCAATGCTGCTTTATTGGTACCACTTCAGCAATAACGGTCGTCGTATTGAAGTTGAAACAGATGACGACTCAATTGCCGCGCATTTCTTACATTTACTTCATGGCGAAAAACCATCTGAAGAATGGATTCAAGCCATGCATACATCTCTTATTTTGTATGCTGAGCACGAGTTCAACGCATCAACATTTACGTCACGTGTGGTTGCAGGTACAGGTTCTGACATGTACTCGGCAATTACTGGTGGTATTGGCGCACTTCGTGGACCTAAACACGGTGGTGCAAACGAAGTTGCATTCGTGATTCAACAACGTTACGACAATGCAGACGAAGCAGAAGCTGACATCCGTAAGCGTGTTGAAAATAAAGAAGTTGTGATCGGATTTGGTCACCCTGTATATACAGTTTCTGACCCACGTAACGAAGTGATCAAGAAAGTGGCGCACGACTTGGCGCAAGCACAAGAGAACACCAAAATGTACCTCATTGCTGAACGTTTAGAAGCAGTGATGAAAGAAGTGAAAAACATGTTCCCGAACCTCGATTGGTTCAGTGCGGTGAGCTATCACTTAATGGGTGTTCCAACTGCTATGTTCACACCGTTATTCGTGATTGCACGTACAGCCGGTTGGTCAGCGCACGTGATTGAACAACGCCAAGACGGCAAAATCATTCGTCCAAGCGCGAACTACACAGGTCCTGAAAACCTCGAATTTAAACCATTGGCGGAGCGTGGTTAATGAACACAAAATACCGTAAACCGCTGGCAGGTACCCAGCTTGAATATTACGACGTGCGTCAAGCCGTTGAAGATATTCAGCCAGGCGCATACGAAAAACTGCCTTACACCTCTAAAGTACTCGCAGAGCAATTGGTACGCCGTGCCGATGCCGAGAACTTAACTGCTTATTTAACGCAGTTGATTGAACGCCGTCAGGACTTGGACTTTCCTTGGTATCCTGCGCGCGTGGTGTGTCATGACATCTTGGGCCAAACTGCATTGGTTGACCTTGCAGGTTTACGTGATGCGATTGCTGACAAAGGCGGCGACCCATCTAAAGTTAACCCAGTTGTGCCAACACAGCTCATTGTCGACCACTCTTTAGCAGTGGAATACGGTGGTGCTGACCCAGACGCTTTTGCAAAAAACCGTGCTGTTGAAGACCGTCGTAACGAAGACCGTTTCCACTTTATTGAGTGGACCAAAACTGCATTTAAAAATGTCGATGTAATCCCTGCGGGGAACGGCATTATGCACCAGATTAACCTAGAGAAAATGTCTCCGGTGATTCAGGCACGTGATGGCGTAGCATTCCCAGACACTTGCGTAGGTACAGACTCACACACACCACATACCGACGCTTTGGGCGTAATTTCTGTGGGTGTTGGTGGTTTAGAAGCTGAAAACGTAATGTTGGGCCGTGCATCTTGGATGCGTCTGCCAGACATTATTGGTGTTGAGTTGGTTGGTCAGCGTCAGGCAGGTATTACTGCAACAGATATCGTACTGGCTTTAACCGAGTTCTTGCGTAAAGAGCGCGTAGTGGGTGCTTACCTTGAGTTCTTTGGTGAAGGTGCTGACAGCATGTCGGTGGGCGACCGTGCAACCATTTCGAACATGACACCAGAATATGGCGCTACGGCTGCGATGTTCTACATCGACCAAAACACAATCGACTACTTACGCCTAACAGGTCGTGAAGATGCTCAAGTGGCATTGGTTGAACAGTACGCAAAAGAAATTGGCCTTTGGGCATCTGAAATGACCAAAGCAGAGTACCCTCGTGTACTACGTTTTGATTTATCGACAGTTACACGTAACATTGCTGGTCCATCAAACCCGCATGCACGTGTTTCAACTAGCGATCTAAAAGAAAAAGGCATTGCAGGTGTAGTTGAAAACCGTTCTGACGGCTTAATGCCAGATGGCGCAATCATTATTGCTGCAATTACTTCATGTACCAATACTTCTAACCCACGTAACACCGTGGCGGCAGGCTTGTTGGCACGTAAAGCAAATGAACTTGGCCTAACACGTAAACCGTGGGTGAAAACCTCATTTGCACCGGGTTCAAAAGCGGCTGCACTTTACCTTGAAGAAGCAGGTGTCCTAAAAGACTTAGAACAACTTGGTTTTGGTATTGTGGCTTACGCTTGTACGACCTGTAATGGTATGTCTGGTGCGTTAGATCCTGCTATTCAGCAAGAAATTATTGACCGTGACTTGTACGCAACAGCAGTACTCTCTGGTAACCGTAACTTCGATGGCCGTATTCATCCATACGCAAAACAAGCGTTCTTGGCATCTCCACCGCTTGTTGTAGCATATGCAATTGCGGGTACGATTCGTTTTGACATCGAAAAAGATGCGTTAGGTCATGACAAAGAAGGTAACCCGATTTACCTGAAAGACATTTGGCCATCTGACGCTGAAATTGATGCCTTAGTTAAAGAAGCCGTGAAGCCTGAACAGTTCCGTAAAGTCTACATTCCAATGTTTGACTTGGGCGAAGTTGAACAAGCGAAAAGCCCACTTTACGACTGGCGTCCGCAAAGTACTTACATCCGCCGTCCACCATATTGGGAAGGGGCGTTGGCTGCACCACGTACTTTGGCGAACATGCGTCCGCTTGCGATTTTGGGTGACAACATCACCACCGACCACTTATCGCCTTCAAATGCTATTTTGATGGACTCGGCTGCGGGTGAATACCTTCACAAAATGGGCGTACCAGAAGAAGACTTCAACTCATACGCAACCCACCGTGGTGACCACTTGACTGCACAACGTGCAACATTTGCCAACCCGAAACTCTATAACGAAATGGTGGTTCGTTCAGACGGTACCATTAAGCAAGGTTCAAAAGCGCGTGTAGAGCCAGAAGGCGAAGTGATGCGTATGTGGGAAGCGATTGAAACCTACATGAACCGTAAGCAACCGTTAATCATTATCGCGGGTGCTGACTACGGTCAGGGTTCAAGCCGTGACTGGGCTGCAAAAGGTGTACGCCTTGCTGGTGTTGAAGCGATTGTGGCAGAAGGTTTTGAGCGTATTCACCGTACTAACTTGGTGGGCATGGGCGTGTTACCACTTGAGTTTAAACCTGGCGTAAACCGCAAGACTTTAAAACTAGATGGTACAGAGCTTTACAGCGTGATTGGTAATATTGCGCCGCGTTCGACTTTAACTTTAGTGATTGAACGTGCCACAGCAGATGGTAAAGAAGAGATTCTTGAAGTACCTGTGACTTGCCGTTTAGATACAGAAGAAGAAGTGTCTGTATATGAAGCGGGCGGTGTATTACAGCGTTTTGCGCAAGACTTTTTAGAAGGCCAAGTGGCTTAGCCATTAAAATAACTAAATAAGCCCCATAATAGTGGGGCTTATTTGTTGAAAAAATAAAATTAATATAATATAAATCAAACTTATATTTAGTACTTAATAATTAAGATGAATGAGATTAATAAATTAAAAGGATTAGGTGGTTGGTTAACTTTAGTTGGGATAGCCTTAATTATTTCTCCTATTAGGCTGATTGTAACTGGTTACCAGAATTACTATCCTGTGTTTTCAGAAGGGGTGTTTAATTTATTAACTTCAGTTGACTCTCCATACTATCATCCACTTTGGAAATATTATCTTTTTTGGGAAATAGCAGTTAATATATTTTTAGTCTTAATTTCCTTTATTTTGCTATACTTATTCTTTAGAAAACATTCTATTTTTCCAAAATTATTTATATCATTTTGCGTTCTAATTATAATTCTTATTCTTGTGGATGCATCATTAATAAAATTAATATTACCTAATGAAGAAGTTTTTGATAACGATACTTCAAAGGAGCTTATGAGAAGTATCTTTTATGGAATGATTTGGATTCCATATATGTTGTTTTCTAAAAGAGTAAAAGCAACTTTTGTAGAGAAATAAATATTTTTTAAACCCACTCTAATTGAAATAATTTTATATTTTAATTTGGTTTCAAAATCATAATTGTTTTAAATAAAAAAAAAGCCCGGCATCCTGTCGGGCTTTTTCGTATTTGGTTGCTAGATATGACTCCTGTCGTATCTCACGATCCTGATGCATGAACCTATTATTGTTGTTTTATGTTCCGGAACATCCTGTTCCTGTATGAACTCATCATAGAAAAAAAGCAGGGGATAGCCAATCCGCTAAATCCCTAAATCTATGTAAGATAAATCGTACAAATAACATTTTTTGCATTTATGCCATCATCATCGGGCGAAATGGACAATTGACAATCACTCTAACTGGGTTATATTCCTGTTTAATATATATACGATTATAGGAATGTAATCATGGTAACAGCTGGCGAAAAACCCGGAACAGGCTTCTATTTCTGTGCTCAGTGTGGTCATAGAGTGTTTTTAGAAATTAATACCGACCCTTTACCACCTTGCACGAAATGCTACTGCACACAATTTAAACGTTAAGAATGAAATAATATTTGCGTTCGCATTTAACAAAAAGCCCTGTCACCCGATGGGGCTTTTTTGTTAATTTAAAAATAAGACTTACATAACAAGACCCGTGATGGGCATGAAAAGGAAACCGTTATGGAAACAATATTGGGTTTATGTATTGGCGTGGGCTTAAGCGCTGCCTGCGGTTTTCGTGTGTTTGTGCCGCTACTGGTCATGAGCATTGCTACCATGATGGGCTGGTTTGAGCCATCGAAAGGCTTTGAGTGGTTAGCTCTGCCATCGGTGTGTTTGGCCTTAGGTGTAGCAACGGTGTGTGAAATTGCAGCCTACTATATACCGTGGGTGGATAACGCCCTAGATACAGTCGCAACCCCTGCGGCGATGATTGCGGGTACGCTTACCACAATGGCTGTGAGTAGTGGGGAAATGTCTCAGTTTGCTACTTGGGCAGCAGCGATTATTGTTGGCGGTGGTACGGCAGGTGTGGTGCAAATGAGTACCGTAGCTGCACGTGGTGTTTCAACTGCAACCACGGGTGGCTTAGGGAACTTTGTTGTGGCAACAGGTGAGTGGATTGGAGCAATCTTACTTTCAGTTTCAGCAATGTTAGTGCCTGCGCTTGTGGCAATAGTGGTGCTAATTGCAGTTATTTGGGTGGTACGTTGGATTCGCCATAAAAAACAAGAACAGGCGCATACCCCGCTATAGGTGTGTGTAAATATCATTTTTAAATAAGCATAAAAAAAGCCCGACATCCTGTCGGGCTTTCTTGTATTTGGTGATTAGATATGACTCCTGTCGTATCTCACGCTCCTGGTGCTTGAACGTATTATTGTTGTTTTATGTTCTGGAACATCCTGTTCCTGTATGAGTTCATAATAGGAAAAAAGCAGGGAGTCGCCAATCCGCAAAATCCTTAAAAGTTTGTAGGTTAAAGCGTACAAGATTGCCTTTTAATTTATCATTATGTTCTCATGGTATTGTTTTAAACCGAGATATATTCATGCTGAGTGGTTGTGAAAAATGTGATGAATGCGGAAGCCAGTATTTAAAAACTAAATCTAGCATGGCCTCGTTGTGTCCTGAATGTGCTTCTATAATTTATGGATATGCAAATTGTGAGCATGTTTTTAAAGAGGGGCGTTGTATACATTGTTACTGGGATGGCAGCACAACCACTTATATTGAAGACTTAAAGAAAAACTCATAAATATTCAGATATAAAAAAAGCCCAACATCCTGTTGGGCTTTTTCGTATTTGGGTACTAGATATGACTCCTGTCGTATCTCACGATCCTGATGCATGAACCTATTATTGTTGTTTTATGTTCCGGAACATCCTGTTCCTGTATGACTTCATATTAGGAAAAAAGCAGTGTGTCGCCAATCCGCAAAAACCTTAAAAGTTTGTAGGATAAAACGTACAAGATACTATTCGTCTTGAGGTAAAGGCCAAAGAATATCTTTGTTTTTCTTGAATTTTTTGTACCAATATTGGCTTATCAGCGCTTTGTCATCTCTATCGAAATGATAAACGAATATATCTAAAGCTTCATTTAGGTCGAGGTCATAGCGAAACTTGGCAGTAGCTAAATGATCTTGTATTTCATATAACTGATTAAATATAGGTAAAGATTCTTCATAAGCTAACAATTGAATTTGTTGAAGAAGTTCTTTTATTTGAAGCTCATACGCATCTAAAACTCTTGCCAGATCAATCCTTACATCTCTATAGGTGATAAGTTTTTGCTCAAATTCATCCCATGTGTAGTTCATTCTAATAAATGTTCAAAAGTTGAATGTAAGCACAGCATAACTGGATTGGTTATAAAATTAATCTGATTTTTCAAAATGATAGATCGGCAAATCAAACAACTTAGGCCCCTATGCCACAACAGACTTTAATTTTTTGCGCTGATTTAAAGTACAACACCATTGCGACACAGAGATAAAGAGCTAAGCCAACGCTTAGCCCAGACTACTTTTGTCACACCGCTGCATGGTGCTTAAAAAAGTAGGGGCAAAGTCCCGTGGGAGAACAGGACTTTGCAAACTGACATGTTCTAGGCGCTGCATCATTTTCGGGGAATAAGCTTTTTCAAGTTGCTGGTAAATACAGTCACAACTGGCCTCGCTATGCCCACCTGACAGGCAAATTTTTTCAAACTCCTGTTGAGCATGAAGGCTGCAACCTGCAACACCTAAGCTACCGACTATGAAACTTAAAGCCAAAAAGGGTTTATAAATTTTCATATTATTCTCATGAGTATTTATATCTATAACTAAAATAAAAAATATAATTGCTTGGGAAGTTAAAATAATTTTTTAAATAAAAGTTAATCCTCCTATAAAT
>NZ_JBIUCP010000048.1:0-29551 GCF_044538765.1 Acinetobacter sp. ABJ-A23_2 | reverse complement strand
TAATTTAATATTCTCATTTGATCTCTTTTTCTCAAGGAGAATTAAAAAGTCTTTTATAAATTTTATTACTACTCTTAATCGCTGATAAGTATCATTTTCCCATAAATTAGAAACTCCATTTAATACATATAAATCACTAACTGAATTCTCTAAATTACTTATTGCACGATTAACTGCATAATTATGATTTATATAATTTTTTCCAATAATTTTTCTGTAGTTATTAATACAACTCTACTATATGCGGCCCATTGATCAGCATCCCACTTTAAAAAAGGTGCATCGAACATAGTTCCTATAGTTTCCACCATATCAAAGTTAGAAAATATAGCTTGTGTAATAGGTTTTTTCTCTCCTATTAATCCAGAATCATACCATTCTGCTTCGTGGTATATAAAAGACTCTTTATTACTTATTGCTTCATTTACAATATTTCTAGCAAAAATTGGTATATTCACACTATATTTATTTTGATCTGAAATTTCTTCAAAAAAAGCTAAAGCTGTGATCGGTGATGACTCAATAATCACTTTACAAAATCTTTTATCTGCAATTAAATCTAATAAATTATGGGCATATATTTCTACTCTGGTTATATTAATTTTTTTTGTTTTCCCGTATTGTCACTTTTTTCAAATCGGTGTTTTTCTGGAGCATATTTTATAATTTTTGGAGCTGAGTGAGTCAGTTCATCTGCAATGATAGCTAAATTAGTTGGAACACCCTCAATTATATATCTATAAATAGTGGTTACATAACGTTTTGAGTTCAATTTACCAAATGCTGGTGGCCTAATAAAAGCAAACCAAATCCAAATTAAAAATGTAGTAAAAAAAGTAATAGCTAAAAAAGCCTGCCATAGTGCAGATGTTATAAATGTCTGGTTAAATACAAGCCATCCCGATGCACGCCACAGATCTGTAAGAATAGTAGATAAACCCACAAGAACAACGATAGAAAAAGTAATCATGTTTAACGGTAGCGGTGCTACTTGTACTCTAAAGCGATAACGAACATCAGCAATTGTCCAAGCCAAAATCATTAAAGCCAACCCTGCTAAAAATTCAGAGAAACCAAAAAATTTAGGCCCATTTATATCTAATGGTGAAAAGCAAATTTTATAAAAACATTTTTCAATCAATTTCTATAACCTTAATTTAAATAAATTAATTAATTATTTTCTTTAGTTATAAATGATGAGGAAAAATTATTAAAGGATAATCTTCCAATTAGGTATTCCCTATTTACCTAAGTATTTCCCAACCAAATCCACCATTGTAATAGAAGGAGACACTACACCTAACTTTGATCTAGGGAATAAAATTTCAGTTGCAGATATTATAGAAATTAAAATTAAATTATAAAACCAATAAAAAAGCCCTAAACCATTATAGTTTAGGGCTTTTTAAGTCATGTAAAGCTATTCGAGTTTATATGACTTTAAATCTTGGTAGGTATATCCAGACTCGAACTGGAGACCTCTACGATGTCAACGTAGCGCTCTAACCAACTGAGCTATACACCTAGAATGGAAAGCATCATATTCATTTTTCAAAAGCAAAACAAGAGATTTACCATTGAAAAAAATACAAATGAGCAGACTTTGAGCAAACTCTTTTTCATTTCCCAAAAAGTAAAACGGTACATGGTTCAACCACATACCGTCTTTGGTTAGCCCAATATCAAGCTCAACTTAACAAGGGCATTTCTTTAAATTGCCACCTGCCGATGGATAACGCACATCAACACAATGCCGATAGAAAGTCTTCGCATCCATAGGTGTTAAATCTGGATGATGGGCTTTCATATGCTCCAAATACGTTTGATAGTCCGGCACTCCGACCATGAGTCGGAAGCTTTGCTGTAAACGTTGCCACAGGGTTGCTATACGCGACCAGTTCTTTGGAGAAAGTAATAGCTCTTTTTGCGAGAGCACTGTCATTTTGATGATTTTCGCAATAATGACAGTTCCATTTTTTGCAAATTTAAAATTCATCTTTATTCTCCTCGAGTGGTAACCACTTCAGGATCGGCATATACCGCAGGTGCTTCATTTACAGTCGGAGTACGACTCGCTAAAGCACGGCGAACAATACCAATTGAGGCAATAATCATGACAATCGAAACAATCATAAAGAAGCCACAAAGCGCAGCATTAATCTGATTCGACATCACAATGTTTTGCATCTCAGCAATAGTTTTGGCTGGTTTAATAATTTCACCGCGAGCAATCGCATCAGAGAACTTATGCGCTTGCGCCAAGAAACCAATTTTTGGGTTTTCGTGGAAAATCTTTTGCCAGCCTGCTGTCATACAGGTAATGAATAAGAAAATTGTTGGGAAAATGGTCACCCAAACATATTTTTCTTTTTTCATTTTAAACAGAATGACTGTACCTAAAATGAGTGCCATAGAAGCCAGCATTTGGTTACCAACACCAAATAAAGGCCATAATGAGTTAACGCCACCTAATGGGTCAATCACACCTTGATAGACGAAGAAGCCCCATCCACCAACTGCAACGGCTGTACCAACCAAATTACCAAAGAAAGAACCTGATGCTTTAACCGCAGGAATAACAATACCTACAGTGTCTTGCACCATAAAACGACAAGCACGAGTACCCGCATCGACAGCAGTTAAAATAAACAATGCTTCAAATAAAATGGCAAAGTGATACCAAAATGCCATCATTTGGCGGCTATTAAAAATTTCAGAAATGATATGAGCCATACCAATAGCGAAGGTAGGCGCACCACCTGTACGTGAAAGAATCGAGCTTTCACCTACTTCTTGAGCCAACACGGTTAACATTTCTGGGGTAACCACAAAGCCTAAATTACGTACAGCTTCTGCCGCAGTTTCTACAGTTGTACCGAGTACTGCCGCTGGCGCATTAATCGCAAAATACACACCCGGGTCTAAAACTGTCGCACAGATCATTGCCATGATCCCGACAAAAGACTCCATAAGCATACCGCCGTAGCCAATCACACGAATATCAGCTTCGTTATCGACGAGTTTTGGTGTCGTACCACTAGATACAAGTGCATGGAAACCAGAAATGGCACCACAGGCAATGGTAATAAATAGGAATGGGAATAAGCTACCTGAGAAAACTGGACCTGTACCATCAATAAAATGAGTTACAGCAGGCATTTTCAATTCAGGTAATGCAATGATAATACCCACCGCCAAACCGAGAATCACCCCGATTTTGAGGAAAGTAGATAAATAATCACGTGGTGCTAATAACAACCAAACAGGTAATACCGATGCGATAAAACCATAAATGATGAGACACCAAGTCAGTTGTGTACCAGTTAAAGTGAAGAATTCACCCCAGTACGGGTCTGCTGCAACATGTCCACCATAGACAATTGCCAGCATCATTAAAACAAAGCCAATAATTGAAACTTCTGCAATACGTCCCGGACGGATAAAGCGCATATAAACGCCCATGAACAATGCAATTGGAATGGTTGCTGCAATACTAAAGACACCCCATGGACTATGTGCAAGTGCTTTCACAACCACCAACGCCAGTACCGCAAGGATAATAATCATTACCCCAAGCGCACCGAGCATTACGACAATACCAGCAAAAGAACCAAGCTCCTGCTTTGCCATTTCACCAAGTGAACGACCATCACGGCGTGTTGAGATAAATAAGACTAAAAAGTCTTGTACCGCACCTGCCAGAACCACACCGACCAATAACCAGATCGTGCCTGGTAAAAAGCCCATTTGTGCAGCCAAAATTGGTCCAACTAACGGCCCTGCTCCTGCAATTGCAGCAAAGTGGTGACCGAAAAGCACATATTTATTGGTGGGTACATAATCCAGACCATCGGCTAAACGGTGGGCTGGGGTTAAACGTCTTGGGTTTAATTCAAATACTTTAGTTGCAATAAATAGACTATAAAATCGATATGCGATGCTATATACACATGCTGCAGCCAGTACAAGCCAAACCGCGTTAACATGTTCACCACGACTGAGTGCCAGCATCCCAAAAGAAATTGCACCTATAATTGCCACTAGGCTCCAGACCAGCTTGGAGGGAAGCGTAGATTTCGCTTGCATTGTGTCCATTCTTAACCTCTCAATAAATAACTACAGCATTTTTATATTGTTATGTACTGTTTCTCTTAATCCCTGTGACTCTACTCCTCCTTTTTCTTTTTTCCTCTTATACTTTCGCATAAAAAAAGGGATGATTTACATCATCCCTTCGATAATAGTTTATTTTTTAACTATTATGCACGCTCTAAATAATCGCCAGTACGAGTATCTACGCGAACGCTTTCTTCTTGCTGAACAAATAACGGAACACGAACAACCGCACCTGTTTCAAGCTTAGCTGGTTTACCGCCACCGCCAGATGTATCACCACGTACACCCGGATCAGTTTCAACAATTTTTAATACAACGAAGTTCGGTGGGCTTACTGTTAAAGGTACGCCGTTGAACAACATAATTGTACATTTTTCATTTGAATCGTCTTTTAACCATTTAGCAGCATCGCCCATTGCAATTTTGTCTGCAGCGATTTGCTCAAAAGTTACAGGATCCATGAAGTTCCACATTTCACCGTCGTTGTATAGATATTCCATTTCAACTTCAACGATGTCAGCCGCTTCTAAAGAGTCACCTGATTTGAAAGTTTTTTCTAATACTTTGCCAGTTTTAAGGTTACGTAATTTTACACGGTTGAACGCTTGACCTTTACCTGGTTTTACATATTCGTTTTCCATGATAGAACATGGGTTACCATCAAGCATAACCTTAAGGCCAGCTTTGAAATCATTTGTAGAATAATAGGCCATGAAAGGCACACTCCAAACTTAACAAGTCAACTATGCGATATAATGCGTTGTTGCATTATCTTAATCGTGTCAAATGATAAACTATTTATACCAAGAGCAAAACTGGCAATCACAACTCAGTGACCTTATTACTGATCCTTCTGAATTGCTAAGCCTACTCGAGTTATCCTCAGATCAGCTATTATCAGGTGCGATTCTGGCTTCTGAAAAGTTTAAATTGCGTGTTCCTCGTGCGTTCGTCGGAAAAATGAACGCAAAAAACCCGCTTGACCCGCTTTTACTACAAGTATTACCTCATCATTTAGAGCTTGAAGAACATCCTGAGTTTGTTACAGACCCTTTAGGCGAAGAAGCAGCTAACCAGTTACCGGGTGTTTTACATAAATATAAATCGCGCTTTTTACTGACTTTGACGGGTGCATGTGCTGTGCATTGTCGTTATTGTTTCCGCCGTCACTTCCCTTATCAGGAAAATCTGCCAAAAAATGATGATTGGCTCAATATTAAAAACTATATCGAAGCTAATCCTGACATTAATGAAGTGATTTTAAGTGGTGGTGACCCACTTACACTTTCTAACCGTAAGCTTGCACTTTGGCTAGAACGTTTATCATCTCTCAAACAAGTTAAGATTTTGCGAATTCATTCACGAGTTCCAATTGTCATTCCAAATCGAATCGATGAAGAGCTTATTTCTTTATTAAAAAACAGTAGGCTGCGTATTATTCTGGTGGTACACTCGAACCATGCTTCTGAGCTCGATGACTTTACTTGTTCAAAGTTGATGGAGTTATCTTCACACCACATTACTGTACTAAATCAGGCGGTATTGCTAAAAGGTGTCAATGATTCTGCTCAAACTTTAACTGATTTAAGTTATCGTCTATTTGAAGCTCGCGTTATGCCATATTACTTACACGTATTAGATAAAGTAAAAGGTGCACAACATTTTGATTTAATGCCATCTGAAATAGATGCGATATATCAAGACGTGTTAGCGAGTCTACCTGGATATCTGGTTCCTAAACTCGTCAGGGAAATTGCGGGCGAAAAGAATAAAACACCGCTTTTTGGGGCTACAACTTTTTGAGTTATATAATAAGTGATGATGAATAATGCACTTTCGGACATTTTTCACAATCAAACCGTACGTACTCGTGAACGGTTAAGCTTTTGTGAAGCCAACATTAAAGACCTTAATGAATGGGTCACTACCCTTTCTATTATGCAATTGGGTGATACTTCAAAAGCGCTATTTACCGCAATTTTGGAGTTAAATGAATTAAATTGCAGTGAAACGCTTCGCTTTGACTTAATTCAAACGCTTCACCCAACCATTAATAATGTTTTGGCAAGTTTAGAAAAGAACTTCTTTAACCAAGGTGTGATTAGTACAGACCGTAACGAGCATATTATTGAGCTGGCAATGCTGTTGCGCTGTTATTTTGCCAGCATTTATTTAAATATTGCGCAGACCAGCCACGAACAGCTGCAAAAACAGAAGTTCTCTTTGTTTTCTTTTAAACAAAAGAAAAACTTACAAACTGCGCGTATTTTGGCGACATTCCATGCATTGCAGCAACTGACCAACCTTTTATACCAACAGCATATGCTATATAGCGAACCTGTAAAAGGACAATGGTTAATTGCACATCAACTTTATGAAACAGCCGTTCAGCACAAATACCATTTAACCAATATTAATCATATTCAAGGTGTGCAACACCCTTTAGCGAATATTACGCAGGCTTATGCACAGCTTATTTTATTAGATATTTTTAATACCAATCAGATTCGTCAATCAGAAATTCAGGCTTTGTTTCAATGCAGCTTCGACTGGGCACGCATGATTCAAATCTTGCCTAAAGACTCTGCTTTAACAAAGTATGTGGTCGATCCAACTAAAGATCACCCACCTGTATATAACAAAAAACAAAGTTCAAACTTCAACCCAAGCATTTTTATTAGCACGCAAGCGTTGCTTGAGCATGTCACTGCCACCATGCATAAAAATGCTCAATACATGTCTAAAAATGAAAAGATTTATTTGAGTCCAGCACTAAAATTCCACGTTCAAACCATTTTGGGCACGACAGCACAACGCCGTCATGAACGTTATGAATATAATGCTGCACTACAAATCTGTTTCGGGTTAAGTACTGCTCATTTTTACTTATCTAAAGCAAAAAACTTTGAAGAAACGCTACAACTTAACAATAACTATAATCTACAAAGTGAATCGAAAGTTTTATCAAACCTAGAGAAAAAAGAGCAACAAACTTCGTCTTACCAACGCTTAAGCCGTGAAAGTAAAACCATTTATCAAACCACCGTGCTTGATATTAGTGTGAATGGCTACCGTATTAAATGGTCTGGTGAGGCGCCTAAAAACTTAAGAACTGGCGAATATATTTTAGTCAAAGAAACGCTGCATGGTCAGTGGCGTGGTGGTGTGATTCGCTGGATTAAACAATCAACAGAAAAAAGTCTGGAACTGGGTTTAGAAATTCTTTCACAAGCCATGTTCCCTTGTGCTGTACATATTCAGGCAGAGCGCCATACTCGTAATTACCACCCTGCACTATTACTACAAACTCAAAACTTAGAAGAAATACAAAACACGCTTATTTTACCGGGGTCTCAAATTTTTAGAGAGCAACAAACAATTCATTTACGATTGGGGACAGAAGAAATCAAAGTGTATCTACTCAAAGCACAACTCATTACTCAAAGTTTTATTCAATTTCAATTTGAACTTTTGAATGAGCAGCAGCAACACCTGCTTGATCAGTTCATGCTGAAAAAGAATAGTAACGTGAATAGCCAAGATTTATGGGAAGCATTAAAGTGAGAAACTCTTTACTATCTAAAAGGTTAAAACGTACTGAAATACGTTTACTCATTATTGATGATAACCAGTTACGTTATAACCAAATTTTAAATTTATTATCGGGGAATGATTATCAAGTTAATGCCTTATTACTTGATGATTTAAAAAGTTTTGAAAAGCAGCTCAATACATCGTGGGATGTCATTATTTTTGGTCGCGCATATGATTTGAAAATTGAACAAACTCTCTCCCTTGTTCAAGCCTCAGAACAGCCGCAGCTACCAATTTTACTTCTACAACCAGATGATTACCAAGCGCAGCAATATCAAAGCTATATTCAAAAAGGTATTTATGATGTAGTCCCGCTAGAACCTCTGGACTATTTCTATATTACGCTTGTTCGAGCACTGTCATACAGCCGCCTTTTACAAAAGGAACAACGTCTTTTGGCGGAGCTTGATACCATTCATACGCATACACAAACATTGGTCGATAACAGCCATAAAGCGGTCGCTATTTTCCAAGAAGGCATACACATTAAGGCAAATACCGAATATTTGAATCTTTTTGGCTTTCAGCAAGAAGAAGATATTATTGGCTTGCCAATTTTAGATGTCTTACAACCCAACGATTTAAATATTTTTAAACAGCGTTTTAAGAAAATTTCTTTAGGACAGTTTGATCAAGCACGCTTCGAAATCCAAAGTCAGCATCAAGCCATTTCTGGTAATAATGCTTTAAAACTGGAATTTATTCCGAGTCAAGAAGAAGATGCTGTACAGCTGACCATCGACTATCAAGTTGATTTAAAAACACCAGCAAATACGGTACCGTCCGAGAAAACAACTGGGTTAAGCACAGCTTGGCCGCAGATTAACCGACATTTATCGACCCACCCTGCCCAAGCAAATGCCATAGTTCTATTTAGACTTGCGCAGTGCCCAGAACGCCTCTTTCAACAGGGTTGGCAGACTTTGGGGCAGTATTTCAATCAGCTACATGGTTTTTTAAAAGACCATGCACAAATGCCGATTTACCAAGTCGATTTGGGTACGTATGTAGGCATTTTACAAGCTGAAAATAGTACAGTTTTAAACTCTCAGTTGACGAGTTTACAAACTTTGCAAAAAGAGCACTTGTTAAAAGTGAATGAGCAAAACTTTTCGGTACAGTTAAAGCTTGGCTATGCTCCGCTTAATCAATCACTCACTGAGATTTCATTTAGCTCATTACTTAATGAAGCTGAGAAGCAGAACCTACCTCAAGTTACCCCTCAGCTTGAAATAACGCCTATCGTAGAAAAAACTGTTTCGCCGAGCATTGAAGCTGTTCCTCTTGATTTAACAATTGAACATTTTGAGACGACTTCACAGTCTTCTTTGCTACAGCAGTTAAGACAAAAATTAGCTCAGGGCCAAATACACCTGAAGTATCAGCAAGTTTATGACAAGCATGATGAAGAAACTCATAACTATGAAGTGACGAGTGGCTTTATTGCTGATGAACAATGGCATGATTTAAACGACTTAGCTGACTTAAAAGAAGATGCTGAGTTATCAATTCAACTAGACCGCTGGATATTGGTAGAAGCCTGTAAACAGCTTCATAACTTCATTGCTCAGTATCCTAAAGCAAGACTCATTATTAACCTTAATATTGATATTTTCCTGAAAGATAAGTCATTCCCTGAGCTGATTTCAAAACTGCTTACCATCATTGGTAGCAAGCTTGAAAGTCCGCTAATTTTGCAATTTTCGGAACAGGCACTTCAGCACTACCTCCCAACAGCTCAACCGCTGATTGATCGTTTACGTCAACATGGTGCGGAAGTTTCAATTCGAGACTTTGCTTCTTCTATATATAGCGATTCAATTTTGCAGCAGCTTGATATTCAGCTTGTAAAATTACAGTCCAGCAAAACTGACCTATTAAGCTCAGACCAAGGGCTTAGTAGCTTGCAAGAAAAAGTATTGAACTATTTGACTGTAAAACCGATTGGAATTTTATTGGCTAACTTAAATGATATGAACCTGTTTGCTAATGCATGGAATGTGGAAGCACGTTTCTTACAAGGTGATTATTTTCAGAAAAAGCTTGATCGCTTAACAGATGTGCAAGACCAATAATGGTCTTGTACGCTAAAAACAAAAAACGGGCATAAGCCCGTTTTTTGTTTCGTTTTGAAGTATTAACGCTTGATAGAGCGAGACATACCAGCAAAACGTTGTTTGAATTTGTCGATACGACCACCAGTGTCTACATTCTTTTGTTTACCAGTGTAGAAAGGGTGGCAAGCTGAACATACGTCAAGGTAAATAGTTTCTTTACCTAAAGCAGAACGAGTTTCGATTACGTTACCGCATGAGCAAGTTGCAACTAATTTTTCATATTTTGGGTGAATATCGGCGCGCATCGTCGATTACTCCTAATTGAAGAAAGGCTTAAGCTGTCATCGCAATTGATCACTCTCAATTAAATTGAGGCAGGCTTTTTCAAGCAGATCAACACCACAACAGACCATTCTTTTGGCCCACCGAAACCTCTAGGGTTAGAGCTAAGCACAACAAGTGGACAGTATTATACTCCATATAATTTTTTTTTGCGACCTAATCTTGGGATTTAGCCCAGTAATTTGCGATTACTCCACACACCATTAACTGTATTTGGTGAAATATCATAATTGGCAATACAATCATTCCTAAAGGCTGACCAATAAATAAGATTTGTGCCATTGGGACCCCGCTCGCCAAGGTCTTTTTTGAGCCACAAAAGAACACGGTAATCTGATCGGCACGGCTAAAACCAAAAGCACGCGGCAAATACAGTGCAAGCAACATAATAATAGTCAGTAATACCGAGCAAGCAAGTGCCAAAAGAAGTAAGGTTTTCCAGTTCACTTGATGCCAAAGTCCAGCAACTACTGCCCCACTAAATGCACCATAGACCACCATCAAAATTGAGCCTTGATCGAATGCTTTTACAATGCTTGGTACTTTTGCCATATATGGAAAAACATAAGGACGAAGTAATTGCCCTAAAACAAATGGCACTAATAACAATAGTGTAATTTCTATAATAGATGACGTAGGATCAAACCCGTGCTGACTTTGCCCTAAAATAAAGAAACTGACTAAAACTGGCGTAATGAACATACCCACCAAGTTTGAGAAAGATGCACTACATACCGCCCCTGCCACATTCCCTTTTGCCACTGAAGTAAAAGCAATAGAAGACTGAACTGTAGAGGGTAAAAAACACATAAACAGAAAGCCCCAATAAAGCTGCTGTCCCAATAAAGGTAAAAGAATAGGTTTAGCCAATAAACCAAGGGCAGGAAAAATAAAGAACGTAATTGCAAATACCAGTAAATGCATTTTCCAATGCAAAATACCTTCAATTACAGCCTCACGAGACAACTTAGCCCCATGCAGGAAGAATAAAATTGCAATCGCGACTGTAGTTAATGTATTGAAATACTGCGCAGCTTGACCACTGACTGGAAAAAATGTTGCTAGTAGCACCATACCAACCAACAAAATTGTAAATCGATCAAGTGCCAAGAACTTCAGCATGTTCACATCCTATGATTATTTTAGACAAATAAAAACCCAGTTGACAAATTGACCATTTGGTCAAGCCTTCATCATACTGGGCTATAAAAATAAAGCTAGGCTTTTAAGACCTAAATCTTAAAGCGCCATAGTCAATTATTTAATTATTTCTAGCATTTGCATCTTGCTGAATGAGCTCGATTTTGTAGCCATCTGGATCTTCAACAAAGGCAATAACCGTAACGCCACCCTTCATTGGGCCAGCTTCACGCACAACTTTACCGCCACGTGCTTTAATTTCTTCACATGCTTTGTAAGCGTCTTCGACACCAATTGCGATGTGACCATAAGCATTACCTAAATCATAACTTGATGTATCCCAGTTATGAGTAAGTTCAAGCACGGTATTATTTTCTTCATCGCCATAACCAACAAATGCCAGTGTAAAACGACCTTCTTCATAATCACGCTTACGAAGTAACTTCATCCCTAATACTTCGGTATAGAACTTTAAAGATTGTTCTAAATTGCCTACTCGCAACATTGTATGAAGCATTCGCATGTTTATTCACCTGCCTTTTCTGTTTCATGTGTTTGATGATCTTTGAGTAGTTTTCCAACCCAAACCACTAAAATTAAGATTGGAATCCCGATCAGTGTGGTCATCAAAAAGAAGTTTGGGTACCCAATATTACTCACTATGGTACCTGAATATCCACCTAAAAGTTTTGGTGTAAGGGTCATGAGTGAACTAAAGATCGCATATTGAACAGCAGTAAATGACACACTAGTTAGGCTCGAAAGGAATGCAATAAATGCTGCACCAGCAAGACCCGAAGCCATATTATCTACAACAATTGCGAAGTAGAGCCACAGCGAACTATAAGGCTTGATGACTTTACCGCTAATCTCAACTTCTTGACCAGACTGGGTGTCAATGTATGGTAGAGGTTCAATGTTCACATCTAATTCAGCTTTTGGTGCAGAATTTGAAGCGACTTCATATGGATGCGAAACTGATAATACTTTTTGGTTTCCTTCAATCACCGAAGCAGTCAGTTGTTTGCTTGGTGATGACAATAATTTTTGCATATCAATTGCAGCGTTAAACACGCCTTTTTGATCTGTCATTTTTGCATCAAAATTTTGTCCATCAAGATTCACCACAATCTTTTGATTAGGTGATAAAGCTTTGCCAAAGTACTGACCGCGAACAACCACACTGCCTTCAGAAGATTTAGCAGTGATTTGGTCACTTCCCATTAAAGGTAAAATCTGTAGAGGAACATGTTCAGCATGCGTTGTTACTAATGGTTGAACTCGGACTATGGTTTCTGCTTGTTGACCTTGCAAAGCATAGCCAGCTTTTACATCAACTTGTTTAGTCCCATCAAAAGTGGAACTCGGGACTTTAATCTTCCAATAACCCACTTCATCTGGCTGAGCTTTATAATGTTTGTCTCCGACTTGAACATCAACCATATCAAGCGGTTTGCCAGATTTTACCAAACCAATGAAAATGAGGTTAGTAGAGCTTGCTAATACAGCACCAACAAACATCAGTTTCATGATATTCATGCGCTGCGCTAATAGACCACCTAAGAAGCCACCAACCAAGCTAAAGATAACACCATAAACTTTTACAGCTTCGGCAATTTGCTCTTTGCTAAAGTTCAAATCTTGATAAAAGACATTTGAGATCACACCAGCAATAATGTCTGAAATACGGAAGAAACCAATCAAGAATAAAAGCACTAACGCAAGTTTGACACCATAGCGTTTAAAGAAATCAAGAATTGGTGCAATCCAAGTTTCTTTTGCCATTTGTTGGTTGACCACGCCTATTTTCACCAGTATGTAACCGACTAAAATGGCAGTGCCTGTTGCTGTTAAAAATCTTAATGCTTCTAAGCCAAATAAAGCTGCGCTGTCTTGAATATTGCCAGCTTTAGAAATTGCCTCAGTAATTTGACCTGAGTAAATATAAGTTATGACAAACGAAATGACCGCTACAAAGAAGACTAGAACCAGACGGTAATAATCTGTGGTTTTATAGTTTTTATATACGCGATTAACCTTAGGTTCACGGACAAGCAAGGTTGTAATAATACCTACCGACATGACTGCTGCCATCGTTAAATAGGTGGTTTTCCAAGCCTCGTAAATATAGTTGCCTTTAGCTGTTCCTAAATGTGCTGCTAAAAATAATGCACCAGCACCCGCTACAATCATACCGATACGGTAACCCGCATTATAAGTAGATGCTAACACCGTCTGCATTTCAGTTTCAGCTAACTCAATACGATAAGCATCAATCACGATATCTTGTGTTGCCGCCGAAAACCCAAGCAACACTGCACCTGCCGCCATTTGAACAAGGTAACTATGACCTAAAGCCGGGTCGGCAAAAGCCATGGTACAAATCGCAAGCACAATTAAACACTGTGCTATTAGCAACCAAGCACGTCTTCGGCCTAAAGCCTTGGTCAAGATAGGTACTGGCAACTCATCAATTAAGGGTGCCCAAACAAACTTAAAGGAATATCCCAAAGCTGCCCAACTGAAAAAAGTGACTGCACTTTTATCGATACCCGCTTCACCTAGCCATAAAGAAAGACTAGAGAAAATTAGTAAAATAGGTATTCCGGCAGAAAAACCCAGAAATAGCATAATTAATGCACGACGGTCTAAAAATGCTTTAAACGCCGAGACCCAACCAGAGGTTTGTGTGGTCATTCGTTTTTTATTTTCCATAAATTATAAATGCGTCTATTCAATCGCTTCTTACAATTGCTTTCAAGATTCTTTCTGCAATCAAGTTTTGTTTTGGTGATAAAAGCAGCAAGTTTGCTTGATATTTTATGCTAAACCTGTATACCTTTAATCTTCAACCTTCGTTTTCTTTTGCTGGATATCAACAGTGACACAAAAACTTGATCAAGTGACAACTTCAACTTTATCACTCGCTAAAACAAACACCACAAACGTCACAATAAATGCATTTCCTTCAGCTTTTGAGCAACCTGATATAAAAATGACTTTGGATAAAACAGCCTTAAAACCCGAACAACTTACGCATATTCCAAATTTCGAAAATATCCCAGCTTCTACAAAACGTATAAAACCGCTTAATAACTTTTTAGGGCAAGACCGTGCCAAAGCTTCGGTAGAAGCAGGGATTTCTTTACCCTACTCTGGTTATAACATTTTTGCAGTAGGAACGGCAGGCTTGGGTAAACGCACCATGATTAAGCGTTTACTCCAACAACATGCGAAAACAATGCCTACTCCAGATGATTGGGTATATGTCTATAATTTTAAGCAAGCACGCCAACCACTTGCTCTACGCTTCCCTGCTGGGCAAGGAACGAAGTTTCAGCATACTCTTCACCAAACTTGGCAAATTATTTTAAAACAGCTTGAGCGCCGTTTTAGTGCCGAAACTTACCATAACCGTATTGAGCGTATCCGTGAAGAAACTGGAGATGAACAACAACAAGCGCTGGTTGAGTTAACAAAAGAAGGCGAAGAGCTCGATTTAAAATTGATTTCTCGAAATGAGAAACATGGTTTTGTACCTGTACAAGTAAAAGATGATCAGGTGCAAGAACTGACTCAAACAGAAATTGATGCTTTAAATACCAAGCAGCGTGCTGAGATCGCAGCTAATGTTCGTTACATGGATAAAAAGCTCGAGCGTCTTGGTTTGCATTTAGGCGATTTAGAAGATGACGCACGTGACAAAGTGTCTGTGTTAAATCGAGACATCGCGACTCAAGTAGTTATGCCACGCATGGATTTGATTTTAAATAAATATGGTCAAGTCAAAGGCCTTGAAGATTATTTAAAACAGTATGCGCAAGACGTAATTGACAATGTTGAGCTCATTTTAGAGCAAGAAGAAGATGACTTTGCTCCAGCTATGTTCAATCGTGTGCCAGCACGTTATCAAGCTAATGTGATTGTCTCAAACAAACCAAACAGCGGTGCGCCGGTTATTTTTGAAGATTTCCCAACGCACTATAACTTGCTAGGTCATGTAGAACAACTTACTCACAACGGCACAATTACCACAGATTTCACTCTCATTCGACCAGGTGCTCTACATCAAGCGAATGGTGGTTTTTTAATGCTTGAGGCCGAGCAATTACTCGAACAGCCTTATGCATGGCAAGGTTTAAAGCGTGCCTTAAAATCAGGCCAGCTCAAGCTTTCTTCTCTTGAACATATGTTGACGTTAACAGGCTCTATCTCGATAGAACCTGCTGCAGTTCCACTTGATATTAAAGTGGTTCTTATGGCGGAACCTGAAATTTATTATGAAATTTTAGAAGTAGAACCAGAGCTTGGCAGTGTATTTAAAATTCGTGCAGATTTTACCGATACATTACAACGTAATGACGAAAATGAACAAGCTTACATGCAGCTAATTGCTGACTATGTACAAGCGGATAAATTGCTTCCGTTTGACCGCAGTGCATTAGCAGCTTTACTTACCGATTCAAGCCGTCAGGCAGAAGATCAAAGCTCACTGTCGTTACATGCTTCAACTTTGGGTGACCTCATTCGCGAAGCGCATCATCATGCATTTAAAGCCAATGAAAAGATTGTAACCGACCAGCACATTAACCTTGCACTACAACATAGACAATATCGCTTAGGCTATTTAAGAGAGCTTTACTGGCAAGATCTGTCGCGTGGAACTCAGTTAATCGAAACTTCTGGTCATCGTTTAGGCCAAATCAATGCCCTCTCCGTCATTCACTATGCAGATGTTGAGTTCGGTTTACCTTCACGTTTGACTGCATCAGTCTATCAAGGTGGCGGCGATATTCTTGATATTGAGCGTAGTGTAGAACTTGGTGGTTCACTACATGCCAAAGGCGTGTTGCTCATGTCTAGCTTCTTGAAAGCTCACTTTGGTCGTGAACAGATTTTGCATTTCTCTGCCGCGCTTGCATTTGAACAAAGCTATGGGCAAGTGGACGGCGACAGTGCAACAGTTGCCGAGCTTTCTGCATTAATTTCAGCAATTAGCCAAATACCAATTGATCAGTCATGGGCAATTACTGGCTCTATGAACCAGTTAGGCCAAGTTCAACCAATTGGTGGTGTAAATGCCAAAATTGAAGGCTTCTATGATGCTTGTAAATTACAAGGTTTAACTGGCAAACAAGGTGTCATTATTCCACGTCAAAACATGCAGCATTTGATGTTACGTCAAGACGTGATTGATGCGGTGCAAAGTGGCCAATTCCATATCCATGCGATTGATACCATCGATCAAGCGCTTGAGATTTTAATGGCCCGCCCTGTCGGTACACTCGACAAAAAAGGTAAGTACAGTAAACACTCTATTTATGCTGCTGTAATGGAACAACTCGAATATTGGCAAGCCATTGAAGATGGTGCAGAAATTGAAGAGGAGCCAAAGAAGAAAAAGAAAAATAAGAAAAAAATCAAAAAGCATGAAGAGCTTACAGCTGATGATCTTCCCCAAGAGACTCAAGAAGAGGTTGCGACTCTGAAGCAGAAATAACACCAATAAAAAAGGGCTTGTAATCACAAGCCCTTTTTTATGAATAAGATAAAATTAGCGAACAATTTGCATGGCTCTTCCGCCTGCCAATTGGCTAAAGTACTGTTTAAGCGCTTCAACACAACGTTGAATCTTCATTGGCTGTTGATCGTGTTTTGCGATCTCTGCATACAAAGTGAAAGCTGGAAGTTTCCAATCTGGAAGGATTTCAATTAAAGAACCAGCCTTAAGTTCTTTTTGAGCATCTAAATATAAGATTCTGGCAATGCCATGTCCCTGCTGACATAAGGCTTTAGCAACTTGCAAATTATTACTTTGCAAACGGCTTACCATCTCTATATGTAATTTTTCACCGGTTTTAGCATGTTGGAAACTAAAACTGCGTGATTCATTCATTGCATTGATAGAAAGCAATTCATGGTTGTTTAAATCATTCGGATGCAAAATCGGGCTTGATTGATTGAGATAGCTGGGAGAGGCTACCAAAATCTGATCAACAAAAGCCATAGGAACTACAGTACTACTCTCTTCTACTGGTGTAGAACTCATACGCACTGCAATATCAATTCGCTCTTCAATTAGGTCGATATAACGATGCCCCACTTCAAAATGAACAGATAAACCACGATGGGCAGACATCCAGTGAGATAACGCAGGAATAATGTGCTGAACTGCTAAATCTGGTGTAGTTGCTATACGCAAATCACCAATCAAATCATCTCGCAATTCATTGATTCTGATTTTGCCTCTTTCTGCTGCCGCCAACATTTCTTGGCAACTTGAGAAAAAAGCCTGTCCAGCCTCTGTCAAACTAAGTTTTCGAGTAGAACGGTGTAATAAAATTACATCCATTTCATTTTCAAGAGAACGTATTTGCTGACTTACAGCACTTGTTGTAATGCCTAATTCACGTGCCGCACCACTAAATGAACTTTTTTCAACCACACAAGCAAAAACACCCATCGCACGAAGCTGATCTAACATAGGTTTCCTCAAATCTAATTCTAAATTTATAAAAAATGCTTATTGTTGTAATGAAAGCAACCAATTGCATTATACGAGGAAACCTATATTTATTGCATTAGCTAATTTGGTAAAAGATTTGCTGGATTGATTGGTTTACCGTCAAGGCGAATTTGGAACTCAAGCATGACACGAGAAGCCCCTGAAGACCCCATCTCAGCAATCTTTTGGCCCGCGGTTACATTATCTCCACTCTTCACCATCATCTTGCTATTGTGGGCATACGCACTGATATAACCATCAATATGTTTAATCAAAACGAGATTACCATATTCTTTTAAACCATCGGCTGCGTATACAACTTGACCATCAGCCGCAGCATAAATCGGGTCACCTTGGTTACCACCGTAACGGATTCCTTTGACATTATTCGCCAAATTAAATCCTTGGATCACTGGACCACTATTTGGTTTCACCCAACGCAAGCTTGAACTTGGAACAGAAACACCCACTGTAGTATTGGTGGTTGGTGCAACCGTTCTTGACGGCGGTGTAGTCACCGTTGTTTTTGGTGGAGTTGGGGTGGTTGTCGGTAATGCAATAGTTTGACGCTTAATTGGTTCTTGTTGCGCCATGACTTGTGTCGACACGGTTTTTGGTGAAGAAGATTTCTTCAATCGTAGTGATTGATTGACATAAATGCGATATGGCGGAGCAATATCATTCATCTCTGCAACACTGAGGTAGTCCAAACCATAACGCATTGCAATACCACTTAAAGTATCACCTGAACGGACGGTGTAATAGTTAGGAGCCATTGAATAGCGAGAACTATTATTAATTTGTGGTTTAGAAGCACACCCTGCCATTGCAACAGTAAAACCTACAGCTACAGACAACATCATAATTTTCATTATATTGTCTCTTTGAATATGCGATCTGCTTTGTTGCCCAGTTAAATGCATCGATCTCCCTCACTAAATGCTACAAATCATTTCGGCTAAGAGTACCAAAAAAGTAAGAGGAAACATGTTCCTCTTTTTCTTTATTCACAAAGTTATAACATTTGGCCCAGATTATTAGCCCAGACTTGCCTGCAAATCTTCTAAAACCGCATAGTTTGTTGCATCCATCTGAATTGGGGTTACGCTTACAAAACCGTTTGCAACCGCAAAAAAGTCAGACTGAACTTGGCTGGCAATACGCTGTGGGTCCGTAACCGCTTCACCTGCTAGACCAATCCAGTAAACCTGTCTTCCTCTTGGGTCGACATGACTTGTGATTGGCTTAGACTGAGCACGGCGGCCTTGGTAAGTAATTTGAGTCCCTTTAAGCTGTGGCACATCCGGGATATTAATATTAAAAATATGTCGCGGCGGTAGCGCAGGTAAACCTTTGGCAATAAAGTCATGCACCCACTTGGCTGCTTGAGCATAATCATCTTTATGGTTGTATGAACGTACATCCGATCCAGCCAAAGAAACCGCAATTGCTGGCTGTTTCATTAAGCGTCCTTCAAATGCAGCGCCGACTGTTCCTGAGTACAGAACGTCATCACCTAAGTTTGCGCCACTGTTGATTCCACTCACCACCAAATCAAATTCGAAATCGAATAATCCATTCATAGATAAATAGACGCAATCGGCTGGTGTTCCATTGACTGCCCATACATCTTCAGCAATTTGAATAGGACGTAAAGGACGATCTAGTGTTAACGCACTCGAAAATCCACTTCTTTCACTTTCTGGAGCTACCACGACAACACGGCCTAGTGGTTTTAACGCTTCAGCTAAAGCTTGTATACCTGGTGCAAATACACCGTCATCATTCGCAATTAGAATATTCACAAAAAATCTTTCTCGACAAATAAACCTGAAGGTTTTCTCAATTGAATTATTTGTTGAATTATATATATTTATGCCTCCATAGCATTATAAAATTGTGAAAAAATGAAAACTTTCGCTCCTTTTTTTCAAGTATTGGGGATCAGTATCACATTGTGTACGCAAACGGTTTTTGCTGATGAGGGTATCTCGACACAAGAAGCTGACAGCTTAATTAAAGATGACATTGCATCTACTCAAGTTTTACAAGAAATTTGCCCTACTTTTGTTGGCGCAAATAAAAATCTTGAAACCAATACTAAAAAGATTATTGCGATGTACCTCGGCGGTTATTCCAATAAAGCAATTACCTTCTCTGCACTGCAAAATGATGCAGAGTATAAAACTTTATTAAATGAAGCTCGCCAAGCTGCAAAAGAAATGGATCATCATGAGCAACATGAACTTTGTGAAGAAGTTGTAAATTACAAAGACTAAGCTTAATTCGTTCAATACGCTTTTCTTTGGAGGGTTTTCTGTTTATGTAAAGCAGAAAACCTACATAACAATACATTTTTTCCATTTTTTTAGCGTTTAAATTGTTTAAGCTATCGGCATATTTCAAATTTTTGTTTCAGGTTATCCATGTTTATGAAAAAAAGCTTAGTTCAATCACTTTCTGTTGTTTTACTTATGACAATGGCAACAGTGGGTTATGCTGCTGACAAGAAAAAAACAGCTGAAAAGAAAACTGAAAATGAAAATGTTGTTGAAGTTACACCGACCAAAGGTACTACACCGGAAGAATTAGCAGCAATTCAAGTACTTTCTGAAATTTGTCCAAGTTTGATTGGTAAAAAAGATGCAGAATTTGCTCAAGGTTATGAGCGTCTTGTAAAAGATTATTTACCAAATGAAGCAGATCCAGTTGCCGCTTTAGAAAAACGTACTAAAGACAAAAGTTTCAAGAAAGTCTTAAAAGAAGCACGTAATGATGCAAAAGCTGCTGGTAACGAGCAAAATACGTTAGTTTGTCAAGACGTAAAAGCTTATCAATCGCAAAACTAAATTAGTTAAAAACTCTCTAGTTACAATACTGTTTGAAAAAGCCGACTTCCCCCATAGAAGTCGGCTTTGCTTTGTCCTAAAATGCTAGGCTCTTCTGCTTCACACAAGATATTGGAATTACCTAGAATGACTCGAAAAAGCGCTATTGCTGCACTCCTCCTCTTACCAAGTTTTTCTTATGCAGCAACTGTCTTATCAGCTCCGCCAGAATTAAATAATAAGTCTTATGTATTAATGGATTACGAGACAGGACAAATTCTCGCTTCTAAAAATGAAAATGAAAAGCTTGCTCCTGCTTCTATGACTAAAATGATGACAAGCTACATCATTGAACAAAAATTATTAAAAGGTGAACTTACCGAGAACGAGAAGGTTCGTATGAACGAATCAGCTTGGTGTAAAGGAAGCAGCGCTGAATCATGTATGTATGTACCATTAAATGGCACAGCTACTGTTTTAGAAATGCTTCGAGGTATTATCATTCAGTCTGGTAATGATGCATCAAAAGCAATGGCTGAACACATTGCCGGAAATGAAGGTACTTTTGCTCACCTTATGAATCAGGAAGCAAAACGTATTGGTATGACAAATACCCAATTTATGAACTCTACAGGCTTACCTGCTGAAGGTCATTATTCAACTGCAAAAGATATGGCAGTTTTAGCTCAGCATATTATTAAAGATAGCTCAAGATACTATCCAATTTACTCTGAGAAAGAATTTACATTTAACGGTATCAAGCAAGGTAACCGTAATGCTTTACTTTACACTGACCCAAGTGTTGATGGTTTAAAAACAGGCCATACAGATGAAGCTGGTTATTGCTTAACGACTTCGAGTAAACGTGGTCCAATGCGTTTAATCTCAGTGATTTTTGGTACCGACAGCGTTAATGAACGTGCTAATCAAACTCGCTCATTGTTGTCTTGGGGCTTTGCAAACTTTGAAACTGCAAATGTTCAACCTGCAAACCAAGTTCTTGCAAAAGCGAAAGTATGGTTCGGTAAAGAAAATGAAGTTCAAATTGGTTTAGCCGAGAACTTTAACGTTACTATGCCTAAAGGCAAAGCAGGCGGTATTAAGACTCAATTAGTTGTACAACCAAACCTTAATGCTCCGCTACAAAAAGGCCAAGTGGTGGGTAAACTTGTTGCAAGTTTAGATGGCAAAGTCATTGCTGAAAAACCTCTTGTTGCATTAAAACCAGTTGAAGAAGCAAGTTTCTTCGCACGTATGATTGACCATATCAAACAATTCTTCAGCAACTTATTCTAAGTTTAGAGTAGTTGGATTAAGCACTCATGCTATTAGCTTGAGTGCTTTTTTATTTTATAATTCGATTAAATTTTATTTTGATGCTTCTCATGACAAAAAACATCCGTCCTTATTTAGATCATCATCCACAAATTGATCCAAGCTGTTACATTGATGAAATGTCAGTGGTTGTTGGTGATGTTAAATTGGCCGAAAATGTTTCGGTTTGGCCTTTTGCAGTCATTCGCGGAGATGTAAATAGTATTCAAATTGGTAAAAACAGTAATGTACAAGACCACTGTATGTTACATGTGAGCCATAAAAATGATGCAAAACCGAATGGTTCACCTCTTATTATTGGTGAAGACGTAACAGTAGGTCATCATGTTACTTTACATGGCTGTACGATTGGCAACCGAGTTTTGGTCGGGATCAATACGGTTATTTTAGATGATGTCGTTATTGAAGATGATGTAATGATTGGTGCGGGCAGTTTAGTTCCACCTCGTAAAGTCTTAAAAAGTGGTTATCTATATGTTGGAAGCCCTGTACAGCAAGTACGTCCTCTAACTGAAAAAGAATTGGCATTTTTACCTTATTCAGCAAGACATTATGTAAAAGTGCAAAATAACCATAAAGATAACCAAACAAATTAAAAACGTAGTTAGTTTTTCAAACGATAGAGTTTTTAGAGTGCTCTATCGTTTGTAAGATCACCGTAGCCAAAAACCCCTAAATTTCGTATCATACGACTTTTAAATTCATGGTGCTTTTTTATGGCCGCATGGACTCCTCATGTCACTGTCGCTACAGTCGTAGAAAAAGATGGACGCTATCTTTTTGTCGAAGAACATAGCGAAGGTTTTGTACACACTGTGTTTAATCAACCTGCTGGTCATGTGGAATGTGGTGAAACGCTAACAGAAGCTGCTATTCGTGAAACACTTGAAGAAACGGGTCATCATGTTGAGATAGATGCCTTACTTGGTATTTATACATATACCCCACCCATGTTTCCGGACCGTACTTACTACCGCTTCTGCTTTTTAGCACATGTCACTCACGTCGAAAGCGACCCTAAACTTGATACAGGTATTGTTTCTGCTGTCTGGATGACTCTAGATGAGCTTCAAGAATCTGCCCGTGCTCGTAGTCCTTTAGTCATTAAAGCCATTGAAGATGCTATAAAAGGCCACCATTATCCTTTAGCTCTTATTTATGAGCACCCTTTCTCTCCCTCATTAACTTCTCATTTGGATGCCTAGTCCTATGCAACAACGTGTCATCGTCGGTATGTCTGGTGGCGTAGATTCATCTGTTTCTGCGGCACTCTTACTTCAACAGGGTTATCAAGTTGAAGGTCTTTTCATGAAAAACTGGGAGGAAGATGACGGCACGGAATACTGTACAGCAATGGAAGATTTAGCCGATGCTCAAGCAGTAGCTGATAAAATCGGTATTAAACTCCATACCGCAAACTTTGCTATGGAATATTGGGATCGTGTATTTGAACTTTTCCTAGCTGAATATGCAGCAGGCCGTACCCCAAACCCAGATATCTTATGTAATAAAGAAATTAAGTTCCGTGCATTTTTAGACCATGCTATGACTTTAGGTGCAGATTTTATTGCAACAGGTCACTATGCTCGTCGTGCTGAAACTGCTTATAACTCTAAAGGTGAAGCATATGCACCTTTATTACGTGGTTTAGATAACAATAAAGACCAAACCTATTTTTTACATGCAGTGCATGGGCGTGAAATTAATAAAACCCTCTTCCCTGTAGGCGAAATTGAAAAACCAGAAGTTCGTAGAATTGCCGAAGAACTGGACTTAGCAACTGCGAAGAAAAAAGATTCAACTGGTATATGTTTTATCGGTGAACGCCGTTTTAATGACTTCCTTAAACAATATTTACCCGCTCAACCAGGTAAAATTGTATTGGATAACGGTAAAGAAGTTGGTGAACATCACGGTCTGATGTACTATACGCTCGGTCAGCGTGGTGGTATTGGTCTAGGCGGTATGAAAGGTGCAGCAGAAGGTGCATGGTTTGTACTTCATAAAGACGTAGCCAATAACCGTTTAGTTGTAGGCCAAGGACATGAACACCCACTGATGCAAAGTACACAGCTTTGGAGTGAGTCCATTGACTGGGTAGCAGGTGAACAACATATTCCGGCTGAAGGATTACGTTGTACCGCTAAAACACGCTATCGCCAGCCTGATCAGGCTTGCACAGTGTTTATTGATGAAAATAGTGAACACGGTATTCGTGTTGAGTTTGATGAACCTCAACGCGCAGTTACACCAGGTCAAAGTGTTGTATTTTATTCAGATGAAGTTTGCCTAGGCGGGGGTGTGATTCACCATACAAATGCCCCTACACCAAATTTTATTTAAGGGAATGAGTGGCATGGTGGAGTTACCCTTTCAACAATCACAAGCCTTGAATGTTCGCCAAAACCGTGCCCTTGCTTTAGCTGGGGTATTCCAAGCGACCCAGCTTACACATATGACTGCTATGACAGGTCAGCAAAGTATTGGTGAAAGTGGTAACTTCTATTTTGAGTTATTAATAAAGGCGAGTTTAAATATTCGCCCTACAACAAACAATAATACCGTTCAGACATTAGATTTTTTTAATCAACTGGCTGATATTTCGTTAGGTCTTAAAACACTCGAAAATTGTATTACTCAGCCCTTTACCAATGCGCCTAAGTCTCGTTTACCAAAAATGCGTAGTGCAAAGCTTCCTATGTCTTACGCGATGTCACTTTTGCAATTAGAAAAGAAGGTCTATAGCAATCCTGAATATGTGGCGATTATTGAAAAAGCGCAGCAGAAGATTTTAAAACAGCTTTCTTTTTTTGATAATAACTATTTACACCCAAGTATTTTAGCCAATTTGGCGCAAACCTATGTTGATACTGCCGGGCAAATTAATCCACGCATTCTTGTTCGTGGTAATGCTGAGGCATTTAAAGATACCAACCATACCAACCGTATTCGTGCTTGTCTGTTTACAGGGCTACAAATGGCTCATTTATGGCGACAACTCGGCGGTAGTTCATGGAACATGATTTTTAGCAAACGTAAATTGCTACAGGATATTCAAGCACTTGCTCGCTTACAGTACCAAGTTATCTAAGTCTGTAACGAGATTATTTTTGTTTTATGTTTATTCCAGCATTAAGGAATCGTTATGAACGCTTTAACCGCACTATCACCATTAGATGGACGTTATGCCAGCAAATGTGATGCGCTACGCCCTTTTCTTTCTGAGTTTGGTTTAATTCATGCTCGTGTCACTGTAGAAGTGCGTTGGTTACAAGCGCTTTCTAACCGTCCAGAAATTATTGAAGTTGCTCCTTTCTCAGCTGAAACAAATGCAGCTCTAGATGCAATCGTAAGCAACTTCTCTGAAGAAGATGCGAATCGCATTAAAGAAATTGAGCGTACAACTAACCATGACGTAAAAGCAGTTGAATATTTCTTGAAAGAGAAAATTGCTGGTATTGCTGAATTACAAAATGCGGGTGAGTTCATTCACTTTGCTTGTACATCAGAAGACATCAACAACTTGTCTCATGCGCTTATGCTTAAAAACGGTCGTGAAGTTTTAGTATCAAGCATGAAGCAAATTTTAAATGCAATTTCTGCTTTAGCAACGACTCATGCTGAACAACCGATGTTGTCTCGTACACATGGTCAAACTGCTAGCCCAACAACTTTGGGTAAAGAAATGGCAAACGTTGCATATCGTTTAGCTCGCCAAATCAAGCAATTTGAAAATGTTGAGTTACTCGGCAAAATCAATGGTGCAGTAGGTAACTACAATGCTCACCTTTCTGCTTACCCAGATGTTGATTGGCCAGCGCACTCACAAGCTTTTGTTGAATCTTTAGGTTTAACATTTAACCCATATACAACTCAAATTGAGCCACATGACTACATGGCTGAGTTGTTTGATGCATTACGTCGTTACAATACAATTTTGATCGACTTTAACCGTGACGTATGGGGTTATATCTCTTTAGGTTACTTCAAACAAAAACTTAAAGAAGGTGAAGTTGGTTCTTCAACTATGCCACACAAAGTAAACCCAATTGACTTTGAAAACTCTGAAGGTAACTTAGGCATTGCAAATGCAGTGTTGGCTCACTTAGGCGAAAAATTACCAATTTCTCGCTGGCAGCGTGACTTAACTGACTCAACTGTACTTCGTAACATGGGTGTTGGTTTTGCTCAAAGCTTAATTGCTTTTGATGCGTGCTTAAAAGGTATTGGTAAACTTGAACTCAATGCAAACCGCTTAAATGAAGACCTTGACCAAGCTCAAGAAGTTCTTGCAGAACCAATTCAAACAGTTATGCGTCGTTATAACGTTGAAAAACCATACGAGAAGTTAAAAGCTTTAACTCGTGGTCAAGCAATGACTCGTGACATGATGGTTGACTTCGTGAATGGTAATGAACTTGCTCAAGTACCAAGCGAAGAGCGTGCTCGTTTAGCTGAGCTTACACCTGCAACTTACACAGGTAACGCAGCTGAACAAGCAAAACAAATTAACGATTTAATTAGCAAAATCTAATTAAAAAAGTTATAAAAAGCGAAGCTTAGGCTTCGCTTTTTTATTACACTCATATAAATCAGAATAAAGACTTATTTATAAAATGATCGAAAAAGAATTCAAAGTTAAACACTATATTGCGCTTGGCCTGCTTTTTATTGCCATTATCATTTCAGGTATTCAACCACTTGAGTTTGAGGCTTATTTACTTCATCAAGCTGGCACTGTTTTTATGGTGATTCTGCTTTTTATTATTTTCAAAAAAATTGGACTCGATTTCTTAAGTTTTACTTTTTACCTACTATTTTTATTAATCCATATTATTGGCGCTCACTATCTCTACTCATACGTTCCGTATAATGACTGGATTCAACACATCTTTCATTTTAACTTAGATGAGTACATGGGCTGGTCTCGTAATATGTATGATCGTTTAGTTCATCTTGCCTATGGTGTTTTACTCTACCCTCTTATTTATCGTGTATTCCAAGTATGGTTACCCACTGCACGTCCTTTTTCTCTATTTTTACTTGTAGTCCAATTCGTGATGGCATCAAGTGTCTTTTATGAACTAATTGAATGGGCAATCGCAGTTGGGTTATCACCTGAACAAGCAGAAAACTATAATGGGCAACAAGGTGACATGTGGGATGCACATAAAGACATGTTACTCGCCACAATTGGCGCAATCCTCTATGGGCTTTTCGCCTTGGTAACAGCCCCCAAATTAGACAATAAACCGTAAATAAAAAGCGCTCATTGAGCGCTTTTTATTTGTTACCAAACGGCCTGTTAAACAAGCGGATAGGTTTGCTCTAAAATATTTTGCAAAGGTGAAGAAGTCGTATTTGGCAAAAGATGATCAAGATTTGTTGTCTGATCAATTGAAGTATTTACATCATTTTGCTCAGGAGTCTGAGTCGTTTTTAATGCTGTCGATGATAGAAGTTTTGAGACAGGATCTGATTCGTTTAAAGAAGAGCTTTTTAGCAAATCATCTACAGGAACAGTTTTCTGCTGACTAGTCGGCTCAGTTGTCGTAGTTTGCGCAACCTTTAAAGTATGTAACCCAACACTATCTGCCAAAGATGGAGCTTCTGTACTTAAAGTATTGACTGAAGCATCGGCCAGACTCGCGACCTTCGGTGCAACCACATAAAAAGTAAATGGAGAGCTTGCTTCACTGGTCAGCCCTGCTGCATCGGTTTGGGTTAAAGTAATGCTGTGCTTACCAAGAGTTAAATCTTTATCAAAAGTAAATGACCAAGATCTACCAGCCGTTACAGTCACCACCCCAATTGCAACACCATTATCATAAATCGTAAGTGTTGCATTTGCTTCACCTGAACCTGTAAGTTTTGGCCTAGCATCGTCAGTTTCCGAACCTGCCGCAATAACGCCTTTGATGTCACCTATATCATCTTCTACACTGTTTAAGATAGGTTTGGTCGGAGGTATAGTATCTTTTGTACCCACAATATCCAGACTTTCAGATCTATTTCCTGCACTATCAATCGCAGAAACAGCACCGTGGTTATTGTCAGTCAATGCTGGCGAAATAGTAATGGTAAATTTTCCATTCGCATCTGCTGTTCCAGTACCAATTACTTTACCAGTTGCATCTTTAATTTCAATTTTAGCATTGGCTTCCGCTGTACCAGTTACCGAAGTACCATCTGTATTAATTTGAGCCGTTGGTTTATCTGGTGCAATCGAGTCAAAACCTGGCTTAATTTCGACAGGCTTAGACGCATTACCGGCTGCATCTTCAACAACTACTGTCCCTTTTTGAGACTCTTTTAAAGCAGGTGAAAGCGTAATTTGAAATTCGCCTTGGGCATCCGCCATGCCAGTTCCAATGACATTGCCATCTGCATCTTTGATTTGAACTTTTGCATTGGCTTCAGTTTTACCATGAATTACCGACCCTTCTTTGTTGACTTCAACAAAAGGAGAAGCTGGTGGCACGGTGTCTTTACCCGCAATAATCTTAACTTCTTCAGATTTATTACCTGCAGCATCTTCAGCAATAACTTTACCGCCCGCCTCACCAGTTAATGGCGGAGTAAGTTTTAAAGAATAAATACCATCTTTATTTGCAAAAACAGAACCTAGTACTTTGCCAGTGGCATCATAAACTGTAATTTTTGCATTTGCCTCTGCTTTACCAGTCAATAATGAACCATCATCGCTCAATTGAGCCTGTGGAGTATCTGGAGGTATTGTATCTTTTGTACCTGTTACAACCGTAGCTTTAGAGCTATTTCCAGCCGCATCTTGGGCAATAACATTTAATTTGTCCCCATTCACTAGAGGCTTATCTAATTTAATCGTGTAGTTACCACTTGCATCTGCAACACCCGATGCGACTGTATTGCCTGCAGCATCTTTAAGATAGATTTTTGCATTTGCTTCAGTTTTACCAGTCACTGTCACGGTATCATCAGCAAGCGTAGCGGTAGGAGCAGCAGGTGCGATTAAATCAGGTGCACTTGCTGAGTCATCCTTATCATCTTTCTTAAAAGCCCAAAGATATAATCCTTCCACAGCTAGAACTGCTAGACCTGCTTTGAGTACATTACCCATCGAAAAACTTGGATCACCATCAACTGCCATAGTTGCAGCTGTTGAACTCGCACTGGCATAGCCCAAATCTGTAACGTGATTTAAGCCTTTATAATCGATCACTTTGCCTTGGGCATCGAATTGTGCTTCAACAAACTTCCCTTGTTCTGTTGGAAAAACAAGTGAATGCTCTGTTGTATTCGTTGCTTCATTAAAGAAATTTTCTAAGACAATGGTCTCTCCATTTTTTAAATGGATGACTAGGCGTCCACCCTGTTTTTCCATCGATGCAATATCTTTTTGACTTACACCAATTTGAATAATAGTAGGCTGGTTTAAAATTACTTTATTAAGCTGACCATCTTGCAGAACGTCCAAACCCTCTTTGGATGCCACAATTATTCTTGTCATTATTTCCTATCCTGAATTTCAGTTATATTTTTAAATGTGTAACTTTTTAAATGAAACATCTAAAAGCTATTTTATTGTTGCCTAAAATATCAAAATCACTTATCTATCACAATTCAATAAGTATATTTATCAACAATATTTTTTG